>NZ_JBSGZD010000029.1:0-48409 GCF_053610825.1 Streptomyces sp. NPDC054863
CCCACGACGTGCGTACGTCGTGGGGGCCGCCCGCTTTTTCCGTTCCGCGACTACGAGCCCTTGCAGTAGCTCATGATCTTCGCGTGGTTCTCCTTGAACTGGTCGTAGAGGCCCGCGTTGTCGATCTTCAGCAGCGTCTCGTCGTTGGCGCGCAGCGCCGCGTAGCTGTAGTTGTGGCTGCCGGTGAAGACCAGCTTGCGGCCCGCCCTGCCCTCGTAGGTGCCGTTCACCAGCACGTACTTGGAGTGCAGTCCGACCGGGTTCTTGCCCTCGCGCTTCTCCGCGCACTCGACGCGGTCGGCGATCTTCCCGGCGAGGATCTTGCGGACGTCGGCGCTCATCGCCGTACCGCCGTCGTTGGCGAGGCGCACCTTGCAGCCGGCCGCCTCCATCGACACCAGCTTCGTCGCGACCTCGCGGCGCGAGAAGAGGTTGGCGGCCACCCGCACCTCGGTGCCGGCCTTGCAGTCGACGTTGCCGAGGATCAGCGAGACGGTGTCGGTGGACGCGTCGCCGTTCCACTGCTTGCCCGCGGCTTCCTTGCGCGGGAAGAAGTAGGTCTTGTACGCGCCCGCCGACGGGGTCCTGTAGTAGTTGTTGTCGATCTTGCGCTGGGCGAGATCGGCGAAGTAGTCCTGGTAGACCCCGTAGAGACCGGCGTCGACGATGGTGACCGCGTTGTTGAACAGGTCGGTGCGCTGCAGGCTCGTCATGTTCGCCGAGGCCTGCACGACGACGTTCCTGCTGCCGCCGGTCTCGGAGAACAGCCAGAACTTGTTGTGGTTGATCGAGCCGTCCTCGGAACCGTCCACCAGCTCGCGCGAGCCGATGCAGCCGCGGTTCTTGCCGCAGTTGGTGACGTAGGAGGCCTTGGACTGGTCCGTGCCCAGCGCTGCCTTCAGGGTGTCGTACTGGCCGCCCGCGCCGGTCGCCGCGTTGTCGATGACGATCTTGACGTTGACGCCGCGCTTCTTGGCGTCCGCGAGGGCGCCCGAGACCTGGGTGTCGGTGAAGGAGTAGAGCCCGGCGGTGATGGTGCTGCCCTCCTTCGCCCCCTCGATCAGGCCCTTCACGTGGTCGCGGATCCGGCTCTGGGCGGCGCTGTCGCCCGCCGGGTCGTTGAACGTCGCGGTCGTCGCCACGGCCGCCTCCGCCTCGGGCGCTGCGCCCGCGAAGGCCACGGCCGGGACCGTGAGGGCTGCGACCGCCGCTCCCGTCCCCCACAGCCACATCCGCTTCGTACGCGTGCTCCTGCGGTGCTGCACGTCGATTCCCCTCTTCCTTGACGTGTCCGTACGTGACTCCCGTACGTGACGAAACTCCGCGCCGGACCCGGGGGCCCGAACACGGAGTTCCGCAAAATCTCAACGTAGCGTCACGCCAGGGGGGTTCGAACACCCTCCCTCAGGTGGTCACTCACTCCCCCCACCCCATACACGGGAGCGCAGCGGCATCCCGGACGCCCCGGAGTCCTCCGGGCGGACGGCCAGGATCTGGTTGACGCCTATCTTGTTGCGCTCGAAGGAGAGCGCGGAGGCGGCCATGTAGAGCCGCCAGACGCGGGCCCGGCCCGGGGTGACCGTCCGCAGGGCGGCGTCCCAGTGCTTCTCCAGGTTGGCGACCCAGTGGCGCAGGGTCAGCGCGTAGTGCTCGCGGAGCGACTCCAGGTCGCGGACCTCGAAACCGGCCTCCTCCAGGAGGCTCGCGGTGCGCCCTGCCGGCGCCAGCTCGCCGTCCGGGAAGACGTAGGAGTCGATGAACTCGTCGACGTGGTAGGCGCCTTCGTCGGCGACCGGGCGCCGGGCGATCTGGTGGTTGAGCAGCTTGCCGCCCGGCTTGAGGAGCGCGTACAGGTCGGCCGCGTACTCGCCGTACCGGACGGCGCCGACGTGCTCGGCCATGCCGATCGAGGAGATCGCGTCGTAGGGTCCGTCCCGTACGTCGCGGTAGTCCTGCACCCGGATCTCGATCCGGTCGGTGAGCCCCTCCTCGGCGATGCGCTTGCGGGCGAAGGCGGCCTGCTCGGTGGAGAGCGTCACGCCGGTGACGTGGACGCCGTACGTACGGGCCGCGTGGATCGCCATCGAGCCCCAGCCGCAGCCCACGTCGAGGAGCCGCTGCCCCGGCCGCAGGTCGAGCTTGCGGGCGATCAGGTCGAGCTTGTCGCGCTGGGCGTCCTCAAGGGTGGCTTCCGGGTCGGGGAAGTAGGCGCAGGAGTAGACCATGGACGGGCCGAGGACCAGCGAGTAGAAGTCGTTGCCCACGTCGTAGTGGTGGCGAACCGACTCCTTGTCCCGGCGCCTGGTGTGCAGCCGGCCGGTGCGGCGGCGCAGCTCCTCGGGCGGTGCGGGCGGCGGCGGGAACGGGCCGCCGAGCTTCAGCAGGCCGCGGGCGGCGGCCCGCAGCCTGGGGTCGCGGGCCGGGTGGACGGCGTCCTTGACGTCGCCGTCTC
The DNA here is from genome assembly GCF_053610825.1 of Streptomyces sp. NPDC054863. Lineage (NCBI taxonomy): Bacteria > Bacillati > Actinomycetota > Actinomycetes > Kitasatosporales > Streptomycetaceae > Streptomyces > Streptomyces sp. NPDC054863. Next base: position 2,453 of record NZ_JBSGZD010000029.1, read on the forward strand.
GCTCCCAGATCAGCCCGGCGATCAGGTCCAGGGCCTCGTACAGGTCCCCGACCACGTCGATCTCACCGGCCACCCAGGCGCGGGCGAGCCCCAGCTCCCCCGGCTTCCAGAGCAGCCTGCGCAGCGCCCGGCGGTCGCGGATCGCGAGGACCGGGGCGCCGGGCGGGCCCGCCTCGCTCCCGTCCCAGGCGCGGATGCGGACCGGGAGCGGGGCGGAGAGGAGTTCCTCGGCAAGACTGGTCAGCCGCATTGCGGCATCGGCCATGGTGCACACCTCCATGTCGTCCATGTCATTCATGTCATCGACGTACTACTGGGACTAACACCGGCCGGTGGCTGCCGCATCCCGAAATCGCGTCACGGGACGGCAAAATAGATGGCACTTACATCTACATATGTACGGATACGCCGAAGGGGCCGCCCGCACCACGGATGGCGGACGGCCCCTTCGGGATCAGAACTCGTGTCGTGGCGGACGACGCGTCAGGAGGCCTTGGCCTCGGTCTTCTTCGGCTCGGCCGCAACCGGAACCTTCACCGCATCGACCGGGGCCGGTGCGGGCTTGGCGGCCTCGTAGAACTCCTCGCGGGGAGTCTCCATGGCGCCGAGCGAGACGACCTCGCGCTTGAGGAACATCCCCAGCGTCCAGTCGGCCAGCACGCGGATCTTGCGGTTGAACGTCGGCATCGCCATGCCGTGGTAGCCACGGTGCGCGTACCAGGCGAGACGGCCCTTGAGCTTGATCTTCATCTTGCCCATGACGATCATCGCGACGCCCTTGTGCAGGCCGAGACCCGCGACCGCGCCCTTGTTGGCGTGGCTGTACTCCTTCTGCGGGAAGCCCCGCATGCCGGAGACCACGTTGTCGCCGAGGACCTTGGCCTGGCGCAGCGCGTGCTGGGCGTTCGGCGGGCACCAGGCGTTCGGGTTGCCGGCCTTGCGGCCGACGAGGTCCGGAACCTGGGCGTTGTCGCCACCGGCCCAGATGTAGTCGCTGCCCTGCACCTGGAGGGTGGCCTGGGTGTCGACGTGGCCGCGCGGGCCGAGCGGCAGGCCGTAGCGGGCCAGTGCCGGGTTCGGCTTCACACCGGCGGTCCACACGATGGTGTTGGAGTCGACCTCAAGGCCGTTCTTCAGCACCACGTGGCCGTCGACGCAGGAGTCCATCGACGTCGAGAGGTGAATCTCGATGCCGCGGCTCTCCAGGTGCTCCTTGCCCCAGCGGCCCAGGTCCGGGCCCACCTCGGGAAGGATCTTGTCGGCGGCGTCCACGAGGACGAACCGCATGTCGTCGCGCGAGACGTTGCTGTACTGCTTGGCCGCGTCGCGGGCCATGTCCTCGACCTCGCCGATGGTCTCCGCACCTGCGAAGCCACCGCCGACGAAGACGAAGGTCAGCGCACGGCGGCGGACCTCTTCGTCGGTCGTGGAGTCGGCCTTGTCGAGCTGCTCGACGACGTGGTTGCGCAGGCCGATGGCCTCCTCGACGCCCTTCATGCCGATGCCCTGCTCGGCGAGGCCGGGGATCGGGAAGGTGCGGGAGACCGCGCCGAGCGCGACGACCAGGTAGTCGAAGGGCAGCTCGTAGGCCTCGCCGACGAGCGGCGAGATCGTGGCGACCTTGCGGTCCTGATCGATGGTGGTGACCCGACCGGTGAGCACCTCGGCCTTGGGAAGGACGCGTCGCAGTGGTACGACGACGTGCCTCGGCGAGATGTTGCCGGCGGCGGCTTCGGGGAGGAAGGGCTGGTAGGTCATGTACGAGCGCGGGTCGACGACCGTGACGGTCGCTTCCGCATAACGCATCTTCTTGAGAATGCGTCGTGCCGCGTACAGGCCTACGTACCCACCGCCTACTACGAGGATCCTGGGACGCTCCGTGGTGCTCATGCAATCGAGTATCCACCCCTCACCGGGGGGTACCTCGTGAGCCCCTTCACAAGGTCTGCGGGGCCCTCTGCTACACTCCGCGGCCCACGTGACTCAGGTCATGGTGCGAAGGGGGAACCACCAGGGGTCGGGGGACGTTGAAAACCCCTTCCCAGCAGGCCCGATGGCCCCTTCCGGACGCTGGACCACTTACGCGATTCATACATCCGTAACACGCCCGGAACCGTCCGTTATGCGCGCACTCGGGGTCGCCGCGCCGCCCGATCGGCTCCCGGACGTAAAAAAGGGGCCCAACAGGCCCCTTTTCCTTGTGAAGAACTTCACGAAGTTCGTTCGGCGGGCTTCCGCGTCAGGCTACGGACCACCCGATGCCGTCCAGAATGTCGTGTTCCGAGACCACGACCTCGGAGGCTCCCGCGCGCTCCATGAGGGCGAGCAGGATGAGCGATCCGGCGACGATGACGTCCACCCGGCCCGGGTGCATGGCGGGGATGGCCGCCTTCTCGTCGTGGGTGGCACCGATCAGCATCCCGGTGACCTCCTTGACGCGCTCGTACGGGATCCGGGCGTGGTGGATCGCCGACGGGTCGTACGCGTCGAGCCCCAGCGCGATCGCCGCGACGGTGGTGACGGACCCGGCGAGGCCGACGAGGGTGCGGGGGGAGCCGTCGGCCAGCGGCACCGTCCGCGCGGCCAGGTCGAGGGCGGCCCCGATGTCCTTGCGGATCGCGGCGACCTGCTCGGGGGTGGCCGGGCTGGACGGCTGGTGCCGCTCGGTCAGCCGTACGCAGCCGATGTCGACGGAGCGGGCGGCCCCGACCGTCCCGCGGCCCGTGACGAGCTCGGTGGAGCCGCCGCCGATGTCGGCGACCAGATACTCCCCGCCCTGGCCCGCCAGCTCCTTGGTGGCACCGGTGAAGGAGAACGCGGCCTCCTGGTCGCCGGAGATCACCTCGGGCTCGACGCCCAGGATGTCGAGGACGCCGGAGACGAACTCCTCGCGGTTCTCGGCGTCCCGGGAGGCGGAGGTGGCCACGAAACGGACCTTCTCCGCCCCGTGCGCCTTGATGATCTCCGCGTACTCGCGGCAGGCGGCGAAGGTGCGCTCCAGGGCCTCCGGGGCGAGCCGACCGGTGCGGTCCACGCCCTGGCCGAGCCGGACGATCGTCATGCGGCGGTCGAGGTCGACCAGCTCGCCCGTCGTAGGGTCGGCGTCGGCGACGAGCAGGCGGATGGAGTTCGTACCACAGTCGATGGCGGCGACCCGGGTCACTTGGCGGTCTCCTCGGTCTGGGCGGCGCCCTCGCCGGCTGCCTGGTCGGCGGCCTTGTCGGCGGCCTTGTCCAGGCACGGGGTGACGCAGGGTCCCTTGGCCCACCACTCGGGCAGCAGTGCGAGGGCCTCGTCGCCGAAGGGGTTCACACCGGGGCCCGCGACCAGGGAGTGGCCGACGAGGACGTGCAGGCACTTCACGCGGTCGGGCATCCCGCCGGCGCTGGGGAAGCCCACCAGCTCCTCGATCTCGTCGCGCCGCTTCAGGTAGTCCTCGTGCGCGGCCCGGTAGGTGTCCGCCAGCTCCTGGTCGGTGGAGAGCCGCGCCTGCATCTCCTTCATCAGGCCGGAGCCCTCCAGGGTGCCGATGGCGCCCGTGGCACGGGGGCAGGTCATGTAGTAGAGCGTGGGGAACGGCGTGCCGTCGTCCAGTCGCGGGGCCGTCTCGACCACGTCGGGGTTGCCGCAGGGGCAGCGGTGCGCGATCGCGCGCAGCCCGCGCGGCGGGCGGCCGAGCTGGAGCTTGAACGCCTCGATGTCCCGGTCGGTGGGCTCGGTGCGCGGCGTGGTCGGGGGCGGGGTGTGCATGCGTGCCTTCTGTCGGTCTGTTCCGTCTGTTTCGTACGGAGAGTGGTTCTTACGCAGAGCGGTTCTACGGTTCCCGGCGGTCGGCCTCGTCGACGCCGCCCCAGACGTGGGAGTACCAGGGCCGGTCGGCGGCCCCGCCCTCGCCCGGCCGCTCGGTGGCGCCGGACGCGTCCGGGTCGTACATGGTGAAGCCGGTCTCCCCCGGCTTCACGTAGTGCAGGTGCTCGCGGGACAGCCGCACGATGTACGCGTCGTCGCGGAGCCGGGCCTTGGCGTCGCGGAGCTGCTCGACGCGCCGCTCCGCCTCGTTCCTGGCCTGCTCCTGGTCGGCGATCTCGGTGCGCTGCGAGAAGTAGCTCCGTATCGGATACGCGAGGGCCACCACCAGCGTGCAGACCACCAGGACCAGCAGCGCCGCCCGGCCCGTGAGCCGGGAGCGGCGGGCCTGGCGGCGGGTCTGGGAGCGGTAGACGCGGGCGGCGGTCTGCTCGCCGAGCAGGCGCAGCCTGGTCGTGGTGGAGAACCGGTCGCGGTTGCCCTTCGCGGCCATCCGTTGTCCCTCCCCGTTACGCGCCGACGTCCCCGCACACGGTACGGGACCGGGTACGGGGACGTACGGAGGCTTAAACCTTCAGCGGGGTCTCAACCCCCTTGAAGGCCCAGCAGGCACAGCTTGCGCAGCAGGCTCAGCCCTTGAAGCGGGGGAACGCCGAGCGGCCCGCGTACACCGCGGCGTCGTCGAGGATCTCCTCGATGCGCAGCAGCTGGTTGTACTTGGCGACGCGGTCCGAGCGGGCCGGGGCGCCGGTCTTGATCTGGCCGCAGTTCACCGCGACCGCGAGGTCGGCGATGGTGACGTCCTCGGTCTCGCCGCTGCGGTGGCTCATCATGCACTTGAAGCCGTTGCGCTGGGCCAGCTCGACGGCGTCCAGCGTCTCGGTGAGCGAGCCGATCTGGTTGACCTTGACGAGCAGGGCGTTCGCGGAGTTCTCCTCGATGCCGCGGGCCAGGCGCTCCGGGTTGGTGACGAAGAGGTCGTCGCCGACGATCTGGACCTTGGAGCCCAGCTTGCCGGTGAGAACCGCCCAGCCCGCCCAGTCGTCCTCGTACAGCGGGTCCTCGATGGAGACCATCGGGTACGCGGAGACGAGCTCCTCGTAGTACTCGGTCATCTCGGCGGCCGAGCGGGACTTGCCCTCGAACTCGTACTTGCCGTCCTTGTAGAACTCGGAGGCGGCGACGTCGAGCGCGAGCGCGATCTGCTCGCCGGGGATGTAACCGGCCTGCGTGATGGCCTCGACGATGAGGTCGAGCGCGGCGCGGTTGGACTCCAGGTTCGGGGCGAAGCCGCCCTCGTCGCCCAGGCCGGTGGACAGGCCCTTGGTCTTCAGCACCTTCTTGAGGGTGTGGTAGACCTCGGCGCCCCAGCGAAGGGCCTCGGAGAAGGACTCCGCGCCGATCGGGGCGATCATGAACTCCTGGATGTCGACGTTGGAGTCGGCGTGCGACCCACCGTTGAGGATGTTCATCATCGGGACGGGCAGCAGGTGCGCGTTCGGGCCACCGAGGTAGCGGAACAGCGGCAGGTCGCTCGCCTCGGAGGCCGCGTGGGCCACCGCGAGGGAGACGCCCAGGATGGCGTTGGCGCCGAGGGAGCCCTTGTTCTCGGTGGCGTCGAGGTCGAACATCGCCTGGTCGATCAGGCGCTGCTCGGTCGCGTCGTAGCCGACGAGCTCCGGGCCGATCTGCTCGATGACGGCGAGGACTGCCTTCTCGACACCCTTGCCCATGTAGCGGTTGGGGTCACCGTCGCGAAGCTCGATGGCTTCGAAGGCGCCGGTGGAGGCGCCGGACGGGACAGCAGCACGACCGGTGCTGCCGTCGTCGAGGCCGACCTCGACCTCGACCGTGGGATTGCCTCGGGAGTCCAGGATTTCCCGGGCTACGACGACGTCGATGGACGGCACGAGCATCTCCTTATGGGATGTGACGCTGAGGAAGCAGGGTGCAGGGTCGCTTTCGGCCTTGCGACATGAGCCTAACCGGATCGCGGACGACAGCCAGCCGATCGACCGCCCGCTGGGACGAAAAGATGCCCGAATGCCTGTATTACGGGACGAAGGACATAAGGGTCGTCGCCATGTGTTACGGATCCGTTCACTCAGCGTGCCTACGGGCCCTGCACATATGAGGGGACGCGGACACAAAAGGGCCCCGGCCCGGCGCGTACAGGGGGAAGTCGCGCCCGGCCGGGGACCAGGAGTGCGGAGCGGACGGGGGTGGGCCGTCCGCTCCACGGGGCGGGGACCGGGCGGGGGTGGGCCGCCGAAGTCCCCGCGGGGTCAGCTCAGGTGGAGCTGCTGACCCGGGAAGATGAGGTCGGCGTCGGAGACGACTTCCTCATTCAGGTCCATGATGTGCTGCCAGCCGCCCTTGACGCCCTTCGCCTCGGCGATCTTCGAGAGGGTGTCGCCGGACTTGACCTCGTACTCGCCGTCACCCTTCTTGATCGGGCCGCCGGCCTTCGACTCGACCTTGGGGACCGAGCGGGTCTCGGAGCGCTGCTCCTGCTTCGGGGCCTTGCGGGACTCGGAGCGGGAGGCCGGGGCCTCGGAGCGCTGCTCCTTCTTCGGGGCGGACTTCTGTGCGCCCGAGCCGGTGCTGACGCCCGGGTCGACACCGTCGTTACTGAGGTTGCCGGCGCCCGCGCAGGCCCAGGCGCCGGGGCCCTGGATCTTGAGGAGCTGCTCGGCCACGGCGATCTGCTGGCCCTTGGAGGCCTGGTCGGCGCGCGGCGCGTACTTGGTGCCGCCGGCGGCGGCCCAGGAGGAGTTGGTGAACTGCAGGCCGCCGTAGTAGCCGTTGCCCGTGTTGATGGACCAGTTGCCGCCGGACTCGCACTGGGCGACCGCGTCCCAGGTGTCGACGGAGGCGGCGGAGGCCGTGGAGGCCCCCATCAGCGGAGCGGCGACCGCGACACCGGTGACACCCGCGAGGGTGGCGACCCGGGTGGCCTTGGACGGACGACGGTGCTTGCCCTTGCCGTTGAACAGCGACATGAAAATCCCCTCACCGACGCCTTCGAGGTGAGCTGTCGGGTTCGGGCTGTGAGTTCGCCCGGCCCTCGGTCGGGTCCGCACCGTGTCGGCTGCGTTCCGTCTCGAAGGCTTCACCCCAAGCCGTTCCCGTCACGTCTCTCAACGTCCGGTCCCGGCACTTACCTTGGGTCCCCCGCTCCTGCCTACGGCGCTTTACGCGACGACTGCTCCCGGGGCCCGCCGGCAGGATTCGGCGTGACGGGCTCCGGTGCTCACCGGTGGCGAGCGAGGACGACCGTAATCACAGGTGTCCCCGATGTTCAAAGAGGCACATCGGGGACATTCGGCCCCTACTTGCCCTCCCTGCACGGCCGTTTACGCAGGTCAGAGGGGGCACGGCAGGACCTTCCCGCAGGGACGCGCCAGTTGGGGCAGAGAGACTCATGTCTCACTTGCGCAGAACCGGACATAAGACCCTGAAGTACCCGTGTTCTGGGCCTAGTTTTCGCTCAGGTCGAGGCTCTGGCCTGGCTTGATGAGGTCCGGATCGCCGCCCACGGCCTTGCGGTTGGCCTCGTAGAGCGCGGGCCAGCCGCCGGGCACGTGCGCCTCGTCGGCGATGTGCCAGAGGTTGTCGCCGGGCCGCACGGTGTAGTTGCCCGGCTCGGGTGCGGTCCCGTCCGCCCCCTTGTCGCCGCCGCGGGAGGCATGACCGCCCGCCTCGCGCCCGTCGGCCTTCTCCGGGGCGGACGAATCGTCCTGTCCGGGAAGGGAGTTCTCGGGAGCGGGCTCGCCGCGGTGCTTGCCCTGACTGCCAGCCGCGGGGTCGGGAGTGCCCGGTGTGGCGGGCGTGGTGGGTGTGGCCGGGGACTCGGCGCCGGGGGTCTGCGCACCGGGCGTGGTGGTGCCGGGGAACGGCTGCCCGGCGTCCGGGGCGGCCGGAGTGTCCGGGCCGGTGCTGGGCTCGATGCTGGAGCCGGGAAGCGGCTCGGCGGGCTGCTCGCCGCCGGGGGTGGCGGGCGTGGCCGGAGTGGTGGGCGTCGCGGGAGGGGTGGGTGTCGCGGGGTCCGTCGGCGCACCCTTTTCCGTACCCGCGTCCGGGGTGCCCTCGTGCTGGGGCTCCGTGCCGGGGGTGTCCGGCTTCACGGAGCCCGCCGGGGGCTTGGGCGTAGCGCCGGTGTCCGTACCGGGGTCGGCGGCGTCGACGCCGCCGGAAGCGGAACCGGAACCGGAGCCACCACCCGGGGCGAGCCCGGAGACGACGGCGCAGCTCGGCCAGGCCTGCGGGCCCTCGGCGGCGAACACCTTCTCGGCGACCTTGATCTGCTGTCCACGGCTGGCGAGGTCGGGGCGCGCGGCGTACGCGGTGCCGCCGTACTGCTCCCACTTCTCCTGCGAGAACTGCAGGCCGCCGTAGTAGCCGTTGCTCAGGTCGGCACTCCACATGCCGCCGCTCTCGCACTCGGCGACGCGGTCCCAGGTGTTCGCCTCGACCGCACTGGCACTGGTCGCGCCCAGGAGCGGAATCGCGAGTGCGGAGCCGGTCACCCCTGCCGCGACGATGAGAGCGGGTGCCTGACGCGGGCGGCGGTGCTTACCGTTCCCGGAGCGCATGCGGTTGCCTTTCAGCTGACGGTGACCCGGCTTCTGGCCGTAACTGCCGGGTCGCCCGTGAACGTAGCCGCAGTCGAACACCCGTCACAAGTCGATGCAGTGCAGATCACGCGAAGGTCACATAGCTGACGCACCATCAGCTCCGGGTGTCCGTACGACTTCCCCGAACTCCACCGGGAGGGTGCGCAGTCCGCGCATGATGAGGCCCCCACGCCACCTCAAATCGGCAGGATCTTCCGCGAGTTGCAGGTCAGGGAGGCGGGTCAGCAGGGCCGCCAGAGCCGTCTGCGCTTCGAGGCGGGCGAGGGGGGCACCGAGGCAGTAGTGGATGCCGTGACCGTAGCCAAGATGCTGGTTGTCCCGACGGCTGAGATCGAGGGCGTCCGCATTCTGGAACCGGTCCGGCCGGTGGCGGCGCTGTGGGACCAGACGTCGCCCCCTTGCACTCCCACCTACCCGCGCTGCCCCTGAGCGACCGGGCCGGAACGAAGCTGAACGGTCACGGCGAGTCCAGGCAGCCGGGGGCGCTGGTACGCGGGAGTGCCCCGGGTCCCCGCCTCCAGCCTGCTCATCACTTCGGGCCACAGCCCCGCCCGCCACCACTTCAACTGACGGGTACGAATGGGGTCGACGACTCCCCAGGTGAGGGGCATGTCTCTCCACCCCATGCCGTGGCGAAGCCTGTGCAGCATGCCGCAGAACTGCTGACGGATGTCGTACTTGCCGGCGAAGTGCTTCTTTGACAGGTGCGGACGCAGCATGTCGACTACGGCCTGCCACTCGGCATCCGTCGGGTCCTGGGGGACCAGCGTTCCGGTCTCCCAGTGCCATTCGCTGACTTCGCACTTGGTCCCGGGCTTGAGCGGCCCCTCCCTCACACCGAGGAGCACCTCGATGTGGAACAGGTCAAAGAACTCCTTGCGCTCCTCCCACGACATGGCCGTAAGGCCCTCCCTGCCGTTCCCGACGAAGCCGTCGAAGCTGCGGGCCCGGCGCTCGTGGGCGGCGTAAGTCTCCAGCCAGTGCTCGGCATGGCCCTTCTGCTCGCGGAAGCTCTCCAGTTCGCCCTGCAACTGCTTCACCGACGCCTTGAGAACCAGGGGATCGACACCGGCCCTGATGTACTCGGGCACCCTCCTGTTGATGAGATCTTCCTGCGCGGCAGCCTTCTCACCGAACTCGATGACGCGCCGCTCGTACTTGGCCTTGTCGCCGGGAAGGGTGTCACCCCGGTCCGCGGTCTGTGCCCGAAGACCGGTTCCCTCCTCCGTCATGAGCTCGGTCAACTCGTCGTAGATGGCCTGTTCGATCGCGTCGGCGTTGAAGTTCGGCTCGCCGCAAGAGGTGCCGCCCCTGAGGGTTCCCTTGCAGCGGTACACACGCTCCTGATTGCCGCCGCCTCTGCTGGTTCCGGTGTACACATCACCGCAAGCCCCCTTGATGTGCCCACTGAGGGGGTAGGGGCGGTTGCTCTGCCGTCCGCGCTGGAATCCGATGTTCTTCAGCGTTTCCAGGAGGAGCCCGGCGCGCTCCGCGCCGAAGATGGGTGGGACGCCGATCTTGACCGGTGCGCCGTGGACGGGTGTGCCGTCCTCATGGAGACCAGTGGAGTTCTTTGCGCCGCTTCGGCACGTCTTCCGGTAGACGACATACCCGTCGTGGATGGTCTCGCTGTAGAGACAGTTGCGGAGGTTGGCAACAGTCCAGGGAACGCCGCTCCGGGTGGACAACTCGCGCTTGTTGAGCTCCTTGACGGCCTCGGTGAAGTTCATGCCGTCATCCACGAGCAGCGCGACGGCCGCACCGAGGACCATGGCTTCGTCTGCGTCCGTGACAAGGACGGAGAACTTCCTCCTGCGCCCACCGATCCACGTCACGTCGTCCTGGATTCGATAGCCGTAGGGTGCCGGGCCTCCGGGCCACCCCCCGTAGCTGATCTTCAACTCGCGGCCGGCGACGGTGCGCTCCTTGATTCGTCGCCACTCCATTTCGGAGAAGGTCACGTACTCCTTGAACCGGGACCAACCGGCCTCGGTGCTTGTGTCGATGCCTTCGCTGACGGAGATGAACGCGATGCCCAGATCCGCCATGTCCCAGGCCCACTGGTAGGCAGCGCGAGCAGTACGCCCGATGCGGTCGACCCGGGGAACGAGGATGCGATGGAAGCACTGCCGGTGGGCGTCTGCCACGAGCCGGTCCATCTCGGGACGGCTTTCGAGAACGCCGGAGACTGCCTTGTCGATGTACTTGCCGAAAAGCGTCGCATCAGGATGGATTTCGAGCCAGCTTCCGCAGATCCCGTCCTGGTCCTCAAGGCCGAAACCATCGAGCTGGTTCAGGGTCGATACACGGCTGTACTGAGCAACAACGATCGACGCCGGGGCGCCAAGGCGTGCGCGTGCCACAATGGGCATGTCCAGTCCTCCCAGACTGTTCCGTCCCCGAGGTGTTGCTTCGCCGTCGGGAAGGTTCCGGCCTCATCGCGCTGCTGCAAGCGCTTTGAGGTCGGCGCCATTTTCCGGGAGCTTACCTTTACCTCTGCACAGCGTCGGAAGAATGAATAAGCCCACTCCATGCGAGTAGCAGAAGCGATCCTCCATATCGCACACCCTTGACACAGTGGAACTGGTCGCCGAATTCCTGTGGGGTGCGGCACACATGTCTTACCAGTCGCACCGGCGAGACCCCACGTCAGCGAGCCCGGTACCGTCATGGCGTGAACACGCCGCACTCCACGCCGGAACTCTTCACCTGGGAGTTCGCCACCGACCCGTATCCCTCGTACGCATGGTTGCGGGAGAACTCTCCCGTCCACTGGACAACCCTGCCCAGCGGAGTCGAGGCGTGGTTGGTCACCCGGTACGCCGATGCGCGGCAGGCGCTCGCCGATCAGCGGCTGAGCAAGAACCCTGCGCACCATGCCGAGGATGCGGCAGGGAAGAGCAGGACCGGCATCCCCGGCGAGCGCAGCGCCAACCTCATGACGCACCTGCTCAACATCGACCCCCCGGACCACACCCGACTCCGGCGCCTCGTCTCCAAGGCGTTCACCCCGCGCCGGGTCGCGGAGTTCGCACCCCGGGTGCAGGAGTTGGCCGACGGACTCCTGGATCAGTTCGTGGCCAAGGGGGAGGCCGATCTCATTCACGAGTACGCGTTCCCGCTGCCTATCTACGCAATTTGCGATCTCCTGGGCGTACCCCCCGAGGACCAGGACGACTTCCGCGACTGGGCGGGCATGATGATTCGCCATGGGGGTGGTCCGCGGGGCGGGGTCGCGCGGTCGGTGAAGAAGATTCGGAATTACCTTACCGAGCTGATTCACCGTAAACGCGAAACTCTCGGGACGGACGGATCGGAAGACGACTTGATCTCCGGCTTGATCAGGGCCAGCGATCACGGCGAACACCTCACCGAAGCAGAAGCAGTGGCCATGTGCTTTGTGCTTCTCTTTGCGGGCTTTGAAACAACGTTGAATCTGATTGGTAATGGGGCGCTTGCCCTCATGACAGACCCCGAACAGAGGAGCCTTCTCCAGGAGAGCCTCGAACGTGGCGAAACGGCGCTACTGGAAACAGGTGTTGAGGAACTCCTGCGATTCGACGGCCCTGTCGAGATGGCCACCTGGCGGTACGCGACGCAGCCTCTCGAAATCGGCGGTGTCCCGATCGCCGTCGGTGACCCCGTCCTGGTCGTACTCGCGGCTGCCGATCGTGACCCGGAGAAGTTCGAAGGCCCGGACACCCTTGACCTCTCCCGCAAGGACAACCCTCACCTGGGATACGGCCACGGCATCCACTACTGCATCGGCGCCCCGCTTGCCCGGCTGGAGGGACAGACCGCGCTGGCCACACTGCTGCGACGCCTGCCGGACCTGGAACTGGCGGTGGCTCCGGAAGAGCTTCGCTGGCGTGGGGGGTTGATCATGCGGGGGCTTCGGGTGCTGCCGGTGGCTTTCACGCCGCGTTGATCGCGCGTGGGCCCTCGCCTCGACGGCGAACTCCCAGGTGAAGAGGGTGGGGGCGGGAGATTGGGGGCGGGGGGATGGGTCACGCTCCGGCGCTAACCCGGGTCGGACGTGGGGGCGTTTCCACGATGCCTCGACGGCGGCCCGGGGAGAGAGCCGGTGTTTGGCGTGTACCAGGACGGGGGCGTGTAGTGGATCTCGGGGACCTTTTCCAGGTCCGCGAAGGCGGTCGAGGCCGGGGCGTACCCCTGGTCGGCGGCCTTGCGCAGCCAGCGACGGGCCTCGTCCTGCTGTTCCCCGCGCGCAAGCATGAGCCCCAGCTGGCACTCCTCGGCGGCGCCGCCCTCCTTCGCCGCCGTACGGAGGCACTCCAGCGCCTCGTCCCGCCCGCCCTGGCCTTCCAGTACGAGCCCCAGGCGCACCCAGGCCCACGGGCGCCCGCCTTCGGCTGCCCGCCGGAACAGGGTCGCCGCCTCCGCCTCGGAGGGGACGTCCCCCTTCTCGACCAGCAGCGAGGCAAGGTTGTTCACTGCCCGCAGGTCGCCCCCCTCGACGCCGATGCGGTACCAGTGCTCGGCCTCTTCCCGGGCGCCCGTCGAATGGAGGAGGCTGCCGAGGCTCGCGGCGACCGTGCTGCGGTACTTGGTGTTCGCCGCGGCCTGGCGGTAACGGCGCAGGGCTTCGTCGGTGTCGCCGCTGCCGACCAGCGTGTCACCGAGGCGGTGGGCGGCTGCGGAGCCGCCCCGGTCGGCGACGACGCCCAGCCAGTGCCGGGCCCGGTCGAGGTGGAGCTCGCCGAGGAGCACGGCCGCGTAATTGTCCCCGGCCCGCACCGCCCTCTCCAGGTACGTGACGGCCCTGCCGTGCTCCCCCTTCTCCGCCAGGGCCCGCCCGGCGGCCCAGGCCGCACCGACAGCGCCCTCGTCCGCGTCCGAGGCCCGGACGAACCAGTCCGCCGCCTCCGTGTCGCCGAACTCCTCCAGCAGCCGGCCCAGGTCGAACATCGCCCTGCCGTCCCCGGCCTCGGCCGACTCGCCGAACGCCCCCTTGGCCGCCTCCAGGATCTCCGCCCTGTCGCGCTCCGGGGCGGCCCGGGCGGCGGCGAACCAGGCCATGGCCGCCACGTCCGAGAGGTCGCGCGGCTGCGGCTCACAGCCGAGCAGCGCGCCGTGCACCCGCCAGGTCCCCTCGTCGGCACCGGCGACCAGCATCCCGGCCACGCCGTGGCGCACCTTCGCGGCCCAGGCCAGCGCCTCTTCGGCGGACTCCAGCTCCGGCTTCCGGGACTCGTACTCCTCGTACTCCCAGTGGATCTCCCGCAACGAGATCAGCGGAACCGCCCCCGGGTACCCGCACCGCGCCACGTCCAGCGCCGCCCGCACCAGCAGGTGTCCCCGCAGGTGCCCGCCGGACTCGCCGGCCCACTGCCACTCCTCCCGGAGCTCGGAGCCGACCGCCAGGTACTTCGTCACGTCCTTCTCGTCACGGACGGCCCGGTGCCGGGGGTTCGGGCTCTCCGCGAGACGGGCCCGCTCGGCCCCGCTCCAGCCCTCCGCCACCCTCAACACCTTTGCACTGCGCAGCAGTTGGCCGTGGCCGTCCTGCCCGAAGCGGTACGTACCGTAGTCCGCGTCCGACATCGTGGCGACGATCGGCACGCCCAGGCGGTGGAGCTGGCCCGCCACGTCCAGGTCGAGGCCGCCCGCCCCCAGGTGCCCGACGAGATCGTCGAGCCACAGCACGCAGCGGTTGCCGGCCGGCCCCTGGCGCAGGGCGGAGGGCAGCGTACGGAAGTCCGTGCCCTTCGGGGGCGCGTAGATCCGCAGGCCGGGGCCGACCTCCCGGATCGCCGCCCATGCGCTGAAGGTCTTACCGGCCAGAGGCGGCCCCGTGACCAGCACGAAGGGGTGGGTCCTCAGCAGTGTGCACAACGCCGGGTCGTGGTCCCGGGGCAGGTACGGCAGGACGTCCGAACCGCCCTTGACGGTGGGCGCGCTCTCCGGGGCCTCGCGCGCCATGGGCCAACTCGCCGGGTCAGGAAACGCGTTGCCCTGCGTCGCGATGTAGACGGACCCGACGTGGCTCGACTGGACGACGGACCCGACGTGGTCCGCCTGGACGACGGGCCCGAGCACCCGCCCGGACACCTCGTTGGACACATCCCGGCGATCGCCGCTGCCCACAGTCCCCCACCCACTCCCTAGCGCGCCACTCCCGCCACCGTACTAACCCAACTCCCCCTCCACCGCCAGGATCGCGTCCCGGTACGCCCGCGAGGCGGCGCGCAGGGCGGTCTCCGGGTCCACCCCGTCGGCCTCGGACCGGGCGGCCAGGGCGAGGAGTTGGTGGCCGATGCCCGCGTCGCCCGCCGGGAGCGGGACGTCGAGGCCTGCGGAACGTACCCGTGAGGACAGCTTGGCGGCCAGTGCCAGGGCGGGCTGGGAGAGGGGGATGCCCTCCGTCACCGAGTCGCGCTGCTTCTCGACGGCCTTGGTGCGGAGCCAGGTCGCCTTCACGTCCGCCGGGGTTTCCGCCGTCTCGTCGCCGAAGACGTGCGGGTGGCGGTGGATGAGCTTTTCGATGAGGGTGGCCGCGACGTCGTCGATGGAGAAGGGGGCGTCGCCCGCTTCGCCGTCCTCGCCCTCCTCGCCGGTGGCCTCCTGTGCGATGCGGGCGTGGAAGACGACCTGGAGGAGTACGTCGCCCAGCTCCTCGCGGAGCTCGGTGCGGTCGCCGGCCTCGATGGCTTCGACGAGTTCGTACGCCTCCTCGATGCCGTACTTGGCGAGGCCCTCGTGGGTCTGCTGCGACGACCACGGGCACTCCCGGCGGATCCGGTCCATGACGTCGACGAGGTCGAGGAGGCGGGCGCCGGGGAGGTCGTACGAACCGGGGAGGAGTTCGAGGTCCGGCATCTGTACGCGGTTCGAACCGGCGAGGCGCGCGAGGCCGTCGGTGAGGCGGGCGTCCCCCTCGCCGGAGGGTCCGGTGGGCAGGACGACGACGGTGCGTCCGCCCCCGCCCGCACAGAAGGAGACCAGCTCCTCCGCCGTCGGCACGGCGTGCTCGACGGTGACGCCCGCCTCGTACAGGTACGGCAGCTGCGGGTGCTGCTCGTCCGCGCACAGCACCCGGTCGGCGCCGCGCAGCGTCTGCCAGGCCGGCCACGACAGCAGGCCGGGGGCGACCCGGTGGCTGGCGGTCAGCAGGACGATGCGGCCGGGGCCGGGGCCGGGGCCGTGGGCAGGGGCCGGGGTCGCACCAGGCGACGCGTCGGAGGGGTCGGGGGCGCCGGGTGCTCCGGGTGCTTCTGTGGTCACTCCTCGACGGTACCCGGGAGGTACGACAGCGCAGGCGGGACGGCCCTCGCGGGACGAGCGGGAGCACGAGGGCTGCAGGCGGGGTCCGCCCTCGCTGGAGGACCGGCAGCACGAGGGCCCAGGTGGGGGCCGCCCCGCCGGGCAACCGGGACCACGACAACGCAAGTGCGGACCGCCCTCGCAGGGCAACCAGGAGCACGAGGGCCCAGGTGGGGGCGCCCTCGTCGGGCGACCCGGAGGTACGACAGCGCAGGTGCGGTGGCAGCGCGGTCAGGCGGCCCCGCCCCGGCGGTGGGCACCCGCCGGGCTGCGGGACGCGTCCGGATGCGGGACGCGTCCGGATACGGGCCTCTTCCTGATGCGGGCCGCCTGCGGATTCGGGCCGCGTTCGGGCTACTGGGTCTGGGGGACGCCCGCCTGCTCCGCCGCCTGGGCCTCCGCGTTCTTCGTCTTCTGGGTGATCCAGGGGGCGCGGCGGTCGGTGAGGCCGATCTTCTCGTTGTCCCAGCTGCCGTAGCGCGGATTGACCGTGATCTTCAGGGCCTTGGACGCCTCGGCGAGGACCTTGGTCACCTTTGCCTGGCCGTCCGGGGTGGAGAGGCTGGCCCGGTTCGCTGCGGCGATCTTGTTGAGGAGGATCTCCTCGCGTACGGCCTGCTCGATCTGGTCGGGGGCGATGCCGCGCTGGACCAGCATCTCCCCGAGCTTCTTCTCGCCCTGCGCCTGCTGGACGGCGGCGGCCCGCGCCTGCTGGATCTCCTTGCGGCTGACCTCGACGCCCGCGTCGGCCGCCGCGCGCTCGACGACCTTGCCGAAGAGCATGCTGTGCAGCTTGGCGCGGCTCATCTGGCCGGTGCTGCTGATCAGTTGGGTGGCCTGAGGGGCCTTCGCCTGGGCGGCCCGTACGTCCTTGACCTGGTTCTGGACGGAGGACGTCTCGATGCGTTCGCCCCCCACGAGGGCTGCCGCGCCGGGGTGGGCCTGGCTGCCGCAGGCGGTGAGCACGGGGACTGCGGCGAGCAGGCCGGCGGAGAGGAGGAGCGTGGTGCGGGTGCGGCTGCGGGCGCGGACGTGAGTACGGCGGTGCAAAGGGGGCCTCCCGGGGCGGTGATCGTGCGGCATTGCGACGAACAGGCCTTGCAGTTGTTGATGTTAAGCAGCCGGAGTGGTCCGGGCCACCGGTTCGACCAACGAGTCGTTCACGCGTGGGGATGCGGCGGGTGCGGAGCGGGGGCCGGTGTTCGTCTCGCCGATCAGGAAGTGCGGGCGGCGCTTCGCCTCGTAGTAGATGCGGCCGACGTATTCGCCGACGACGCCGAGCAGCACCATCTGGACGCCGGAGAGGGCCGTCACCGCGACGAGCAGGGTGACATAACCGGGAGTTTCCACGCCGTTGACGAGCGCGTCACCGACAATCCACGCGGTGTACGCGGCGGCAATGGCGAGGAGGAAGAGGCCGAAGTAGAGGGCGGCCCGCAGTGGTTTGTTGTTGAAGGAAATGACGCCGTCGAGGCCGTAGTTGAGGAGTTTTCCGAAGGTCCATTTCGAGCCGCCCTGTTCGCGCACCGCATTCTCGTACTCGAATGTCGCCGTCGGGAATCCGATCCAGGCGAAGATCCCTTTCGAGAAGCGGTTGTATTCGGTGAGGCTGAGCACTGCGTCCACGGCGCGGCGGGAGAGCAGCCGGAAATCGCCGACGCCGTCGACGAGCTCGACGTCGACGAGGCGGTTGACCAGGCGGTAGTACGCGCGGGCGGTGAGGGTGCGGGTGACGCGGTCGCCGGTCCTGGTGCGGCGGGCCACCACCTGGTCGTGGCCCTGGTGGTGCAGGTCGACCATGCGGGCGACGAGTTCGGGCGGGTGCTGGAGGTCCGCGTCCATGATCACCACGGCGTCGCCCGTGGCGTGCCGCAGACCGGCCAGCATGGCGGCCTCCTTGCCGAAGTTGCGGCTGAAGGACACGTACCGGACGCGCGGGTCGGCGGTGGCGAGCGACCTGAGGTGGTCGAGCGTCGCGTCCCGGCTGCCGTCGTCGACGTACACGAATTCGAATTCTGCGGCCGGAGCGGGCTCCGGGGCGGATTCCCGGTCCGCTCCCGGGACGGACGCCGGGGTGGGCAGGGCCAGCGGAGCGATTTCCCGTGACACATGGGCGTGGAATCGCCGGACGATCTCCGCCTCATTGAAACAGGGCACGACGAGGGAGATGAGCATGTGTCATGGCAACGCGGGCAGATGACGTTTCCTCACGCGTTGTGTGACGGGTGGAGGGCGGTTCGGTTAACGGAATTGCGCGGTGCTGGTGAAGTGCCTGGCGGGGTGTTTACGGTCGGCCTCATGCTGAATCGTCCGCGCCGACCGCTGCGCCTGTCCCCCGCCGCACGGACCGTCGCCGCACGTCCCGTTGCCGCACGTCCCCTCGCGGCAGGGACCGTCGCCGCACCCCATGCCGCCGCGCACCGCATCGCCGCGCATCCCGTCGCCGCGGCCTCGCTGCTCGCTGCCGTGGTCGCCGCGCTCGCGCACTGTCTGGGATCCGCGCTCGCGGGGAGCCAGCCCTTCGGGCGGATGAACCGGAACGTGAACGACCTGGGCACACAGTTCGTCCCCTTCCACGCCCACCTGTGGGACGTCCTGCACGGCCGCGCGGACGGTGGCTGGCTGGTCAACTGGCAGTCGGGGTACGGCTCCAGCTTCCTGCCCGACGTGGGGACGTACCTGTCGAGCCCGTTCGCGCTGCTCGTCGCGCTGTTCCCGAAGGAGCAGATAGACCTCGCGGTGTACGTGACGTCGGTGGCGCGGATCGGGACGGCGGGCGCGGTGATGGCGTGGCTGCTGCTCACGCTGCGTCCGGGCGGACGGTGGTGGCCGGCCGGGACCCTCGGGGCGGCGTACGCGCTGTGCGGGTGGGCGGTGATCGAGGCGTCGTACAACCCGATGTGGCTGGACGGGCTGATCGGGCTGCCGCTGCTGTGCCTGGTGGGCGAATGGGTGCGGACGGGGCGCGGGTTCCGGGTGTGGTTCGGGGCGGGGGTGCCGCTGGTCGCGCTGGTGTGGACGGCGAACTTCTACACCGCGTACATGGCGACGATCGGGGCGGGCCTCGTACTGGGGGTGCGGCTGCTGACCGAGGGGACGGGGTCGGGGGCGGAAGCCGCGGGGGTCGCTCGGGGCGGCATGCGTCTCGTGCGTACCGCGGTACGGGCGTGCGGGGTGGTGGTGCTCGGGATCGGGCTGTCGGCGCCGGTGCTGTTCACGGTGTTCGCGGGGACGCGGCACGCGTATCCGGGGATGGGGCTGAGCTTCCGGCAGGCGGGGTGGGGGGATGTGCTGGCGCGGCTGCTTCCGGCGACGTACACCTTCAGCTCGCCCGCGATGTACGTGAGTTCGGTGGTGCTGGTGCTGGCGTGCGCGCTGCCGTTCCACCGGGGGATCGCGGTGCGGGTGCGGGTGGGGTGGTGCGTGCTGGTGGTGGCGGTGCTGGTGTCGATGCAGTGGGGGCCGACGCATCTGGCGTGGCACGCGTTCGCGGAGCCGAACGGGAGCTCGTACCGGCAGACGTTCGTACTGAGCGGGGTGCTGGTGATCGCCGGGTGGCTGACGGTCAGTCATGTACGGCTGCCACGCCTGGCCTTGGCGGGAGGCACCGCGTGCGTGGCGCTGGCGGCCCTGGCGGGGGTGGGGACTTCCTTCGCCGGGCGGTGGGCGTGGGCCGGGGCGGCGGCGGGGCTGGTGGCTGTGGCGGGCGCGCTGTTGCTGTTGGGGCGTACGGGGCGGGAGGTGGGACAGGACCCGGGGCGGGCGGGGCCCGTGCGGTCGGGGCGTGCGCGGCGCTGGTACACCGTGGCGGCTGCGGTGCTGCTGGTCGGGTGCACGGTCGGGCAGTCCGCCCTGGCGACGGCGTGGGCGGCGAAGCGGCGGGTGGCCGCGCAGGACGACCACGCCCCGTACGGCGCACGGCAGAGCGCGCAGAGCGCGGTGATCGACGGGGTGGACGAGTGGCCCCGCATGCGCACCGAGCCGGGGCGCGCGCAGACCGTGCACAACGACGCGATGGTGGTGGGCGGCCAGGGCGCCTCGTACTACAGCAGCATGACCTCCGCCGTGCTGACCCGGACCCTGGGCGCACTCGGCGACGGCTGGAACGGCAGCGGACGCGCCCCGCACAGCCTCGACAACCCGGTGACGGACGCACTGTTCGGAGTCGGCGTCCGGCTGCGGTCGACGTACCGGAAGGGCGCGGACACCGACTTCACGGTGGTACGGCGGGAGGCGGCGCCGCTGGTGACGGTGCGGGACTCCTTGCCGGAGGGGACGAAGTACGGGCACTCGGCCTTCTCCAACCAGGAGTTGCTGCTGGGAGCGAAGGTGTACGAGAGGCTGTCGGGGACGGGAGAGAGGGCGGGTACGGCGGGTACGGCGGGCACGGCAGGCACGGCAGGTACGGCAGGTACGGCAGGTACGTGCACGCCCGGGGCGCCGGTCTTCCTGTGGGCGCCGGGATTCAACGGCGTGGCACGGATGGCCGCCCCGGCGGGTGAGGACAAGGGCGTGCCCTTCGAGGCCAAGCGGGGCCGGGTGCGGGCGGCGATGCAGCAGCTGGGGGTCGCCCCGGCGGACGGGCGGGTCCGGCTCTCCCTGCGCGGAACGGGGTCGCGGGGCGCGGAGGCGGCATGCCTGCGCGAGGACCGGCTGACGGCGGCGGTACGGGCGCTGCGCGCGGGCGGGGCGCGCGAGGTGGCAGTGGAGGACGGGACGATACGGGTGGGGCTGGGGGCGGCAGGGTCCGGGGTGGGCGGTGCGTACCGTGCGCCCGGGACGCCGCGGACCGCGGTGTTCGCCGTGCCGCGGATCGCGGGCTGGCAGTGCGCGGTCGACGGGGGCGAACTCACCCCTGCCGGGAACTACTTGGGATTGCTGGCGGTTCCGCTGGGCGAGGGCGGACGGGCCTCGGAGATCCGCTGCGCGTTCCGGCCGCCGGGGCTGCGGGCGGGGGTCGGGGTGGGCCTGGGCTCGGTCGTGATCGCTGCGGCGGCGGGGGCGTTGCATGTGGTGCGACGGCGGAAGGGGCATGGCGAGGAGGCGGGTACTGCGACGCAGGACCGACCTGCACCGACCGAGCCCCATCCTGGAACCGGGACCGGGACCGGGACCGACGCGCCGGTGACGGCGCGGCCGTAGGGGGAGCGCGCCGGGGGCGGGGCGGGAGCGGAAGTGCCGGGGGCAGGGCCGGATCGGCGGACCGGAGCCAGGGCGGCGTGAGTCGAGGGGGCCGCCCTCGCTCGCCGAGCCCGGGACCGACGCGACGGAGACGGCCCGACCGCCCAGGGAGCGCGCCGGGGGCGGAGCGGGGGCGTGCCGCGAGTGCGGGGCGGGGGTGGTGGGTGTTTGCCTGCGGCGCCTGCCCCTCCCCGCTCCTTCCCGAAAACGCTGCCGCGGGGCGGGGTGGGGGCTGAGGTTCGGGGCTGCGCCCCGTGCACGGCTGCGCCGCGCGTCCTCGAACGCCGGACGGGCTGAAAGCCGGACGGGCCGAGGGGACCGCGGCGAGCCTTGGATGCCCCCGCTCAGCGGCCCGCTTCCGCCAGCTCCTTCCCCGCCGGGTCCGTCAGGATCCGGCGGGACAGCACGAACGTCACCGGAATCGCTGCCACCGCCGCCGCCAGCGGGGCGACCCTGTCGTTCAGGTCGCACCACTCCACCAGCACGAACACCCCCACCGAAGTGACCACGAAGTTCGTCAGGTTGGTCAGCGGGAAGAGGAGGAACTTCCGCCACGTCGGGCGGGTCCGGTACGTGAAACGGGTGTTGAGGAAGAAGGAGCCGATCATGCTCAGCACGAACGCCGCCACATAGGCCGGGTAGTACGGCAGCCACCGGTGCAGCACCAGGTACGCCCCGTAGAAGGTGGCCGTGTTCACCACCCCCACCAGGGCGAACCTCAACACCTGTGCGAACACCGGGCGTTGTTGCATCAACCCGCCGTCAGCCCTTCCGCAGGAAGCCGGACGTGGCCACCTGCCCCAGGAAGGTCAGCCGCGAGCCGTCCCCCTTCGTACGGGCGTCCGCCAGGTGCTCCTCCCACGCCTCCTGCACCCCCGGCCACGCCGTGTCCCCGAAGTCGTCGAGCACCACGATGCCGCCCTCGGCGACGATCTCCTCCGCCCACCCGAGGTCCGCGAGCACGCCCTCCCTGGAGTGGTCGCCGTCGATGACGATCACTCCGTACTTCCGGTCCGACACCGCCGACCTGACCTCCGGGTCCTGCGAGAAGCCCTGCTGGATGCGGGTCCCGGACGTCCCGCCGGGAGCCACGCCCGCCAGCGCCAGGTTCGCCCGTACGACGTCCTCCCGCACCGGTGTGCCCGTCGGGTCCGCGCTGGTGCGGACCGCGTCCGGCTGGAGCTGCGCGCCGACCAGCGGATCGACGATGGTCAGCCTCGGCTCGATGCCCTCGCGATGCATCATCTTGGTCAGCGCGGTCGCGAACAGGCCGTACAGCGTGCCGATTTCGAGTACGTCGCGGTGCGCGGGCGGCGCGAGCAGCGGCAGCGTGGCGAGCTTCCCGCAGACGTTGGACGTGCCGCCCGCGAGCCGCCCGACGCCGAGCGCCTCCAGCACCACGACCGTACGGAACGCGGAGGTCACCGCCCGCCGCGCGTGCGCGCTCCCGCTCACCTCCGCCACCTGGGCGACCAGGGTCGAGATCTGCCCGGCGGACGGCATCCGGTGCGCGCCCCTTCCCGTGCGGTCGAGCAGCATCTCCACGGCGTGGCTCTGCTTCTTGAGAACGTCCAGTTCGGCGCGCAGGGCGGCGAGTTCGCCGCTGGTACGGCTGGTGTGGGTGCGTACGCGCTGATCGACAAGGGCCGCGAAGGGGCGCAGGGCGCGGCGGGCGATGGGGTGGGTCAGCAGTGGCATGGCCGGGACGCTAGACGACCCGGCCACCGGGGGCATGGCATCCGTGCGACGGCGGGGCGAACCCGGGGTGACGGGGCGGGCCACGGCCGTCGAAAATCGGGCGGCGGGGCAGGGGCGGGGGCCGGGTCGGCGGGGCAGAGTCAGCGGGGCCGGGTCGCGGGGGAACCGGTCGGCGGGGCAGGGGCGGGGGCCCGGTCGGGCGGACCCAGTCGGAGGGATCCGGTCGGCGAGGCCCGGTCCGCAGCCACCGGGCTCAGCCCCCGGCTCAGCCCCGTCCGCCCAACTGCCGTTGCCTCTCCAGCCCCCTCCGTACCTCCGCCACCAGGGGGTGGTACGCCCCGTACGCCCGCTCCGCCTCGTACAGCAGCCCCTGCAACTGCCTTTCCGCCTCCCCGTGATCGCCCATCGCGAGCAGCAACTGCGCGATCCGGTGCCGGAGTTCGAAGGCGCGGGCCGGGTCGCCGCCCGAGACGTAGCCGTTCTCGTGGTACGCGAGGAGTGCCCGGTACTCGGCGAGTGCGGCGGCCGGTTCGCCGAGCTGTTCCAGGCACTGCGCCGCGTCGTGGCGGAACTGGAGCGCCTGCGGGTCCGCAGGGCCCGATTCGGCGGCCCTGTCCTCCGCGAGGCGGCGCAGTTCGGGCAGGGCGCGCCGGTACTGGCCGTCGTCCAGGAGCGTCGCCGCGTACTGCTTGCGCAGGATGCGCACCACCGGGGAGCGCTCGCCGTGCTCCGCCGCGGCGGCCGGGAGGATGCTGCCGAGGATGTCGACGGCCTGGGTGATGCGGCCCTCGCCGAGGAGTTGCTTGACCTCGTCGACGGCCCCCGCGACGTCCGGCCGGGACGGCGCGGGCACGGGCCGCTGCACGGGCACGGGCGGGGGCACGGTCGCCGCCCGGTCGGGCCACGGCGCGTGCGGGCGCAGGAAGGGGCGGGTCGGGTCGAGCGGCCCTGTGGGCCGCACGGCGCGCGTCGGGAGGAGGGGCGCGAGCCGTTCGTACACCTCCTGTGCCGAACCCGGCCGGTGCTGCGGGTCCTTGGCGAGGAGGTGGAGGACGAGGGCTTCGAGTGGCTCGGGGACCTCGGGGCGTCCCTGCCGCACCGGCAGCGGCGGCTCGTGGAGGTGGCGGTGCAGGATGCCGAGAGCGGTGGTGCCCGCGAACGGGACGTCCCCGGTGAGCAGTTCGTGCAGGAGGACGCCGAATGCGTACAGGTCCGTGTACGGGCCGACCGCGCCGCCCATCGCCTGCTCGGGCGCCATGTACGCGGGCGTACCGATGGGGGTACCGGTGTGGGTGAGGCGGGTGGTGTCCGTGTCGAGTACGGAGGCGACGCCGAGGTCGAGAACGGTGACGGTGCCGTCCGGCTTGACCATGACGTTGCGCGGCTTGAGGTCGCGGTGCACGATCGGCACCGCGTGCACGGCGGAGAGCACCGCGCACAGTTGGGCGGCGATCGAGACGACCCACTGCCAGGGGTACGGGTCGTGCTCGGCGAGGTGGTCGGCGAGGTCGGCGCCCTCGACGTACTGCATGACGAGGTAGAGGTCGTCGTTGTCGCTGCCCGCGTCGTGCACGGTGACCAGGCCCGGGTGGTCGACCTGGGCGGTGACCCGGCACTCGCGCACGAAGCGGCGGCGCATGTCGTCGGCCTGGGTGGCGGCGGCCATCCGGTCGGGGCGCAGCAGCTTGACGGCGACGCGGCGGTCGAGGCGCTGGTCGTACGCCGTCCAGACCTGGCCCATGCCGCCCTGGCCGATGAGGGCGGAGAGCTCGTAACGGCCCGCGATGACACGTCCGTTCACCGGGGGCCGCCCGGGGTGCCGCCACGGCCCGTGTCCCGGTCCTTGCGCAGGAGCTCGCTGAGCTCGTCGAGCTCGGCACGGACCTGGTGGATACGGGGCTGCGGCTGGACGGACGGCTGCGGCTGGGGCTGCGACTGCGGGGCGGGGCGCTGCGGCTGCGGCTGCGGGGCGAGTCGCTGCGGCTCCGTCGGGTACTGCGGCGCCCGGTACTGCTGCGGCGGGTTCTGCTGCGCCCGGTACTGCTGCGGCGGATATCCGTACGAAGCGCCCGAGTAGGGCGGCTGTACCGGTGCGGCCGGGGCCCAGCCCTGCGGCGGCGGCCCGGGAACCGCGGCCGGCCGCAACGGGTAGTGCCGGATGTCGGCGATCAGGAAGTGCACCGGCACCCCGACCGTCATCCCGAGCATCACCGCGAGCGCCACCCAGTCGGCCGCGCTCGGCGGCGCCGCCTGCTCGGCCGCCACCTCGGCGGGTGTGCCCCAGATGCCGATGACCGCGATCGAGCCGATCGACAGTGCCAGGGCCGCCGCGAACAACAGCCAGTCCAGCGGCCTGCGCCGCACGCACGCGACCCGCAGCATCGCTCCCCAGGCCAGCAGCCCGAGGCTGCCCACCGCGAGGATCGTGAAGACCACCCGCCACAGCACCAGGACGGCGGTGTGCGGTCGGCTGCGCGGCGGCGTGAGGCCGGGGCCGTGCATGGCTGCTCCTGGGGGACGGCACGCGGCAAGTCGTGCTGGGGGACGTACAACGAGCGTATACAGCGACTCCGACAACGGCCCCAGGGTTGTACCGATCGGACGACTTCTCGCGTTCTCGCCGCAACCTCTTCGAGGCGGCGCCCCTCCAGGCCCGGCCGTCCGCCCCGGCTACTCGGTCGGCGCCGGCCGCTCCGCCTGCGTCGGCCGCTCCCTCTGCTCCTTCTGCTCCGGCCGCTCCGTCTGCGCCCTCTGCTCCGGCCGCTCCGTCTGCACCGTGCCGTCCGCCAGTCCGTCGTACAGGCCCTGGACGAGCTGCTCGCCGAGCCGTCCCGCGGTGCGCAGCGCGTCCTCGAAGGCGGCGAGGGCGCGAAAGCGTTCGCCGTACCGCTGCTGGTCGGCGAGCGGCAGCCGGGGCAGTTGGAGACGGCGGACGTCGAGCCGGGCGGCGGTGGAGGCGTAGCTGCTGGCCCGGCGGTTGTTGGCGGTGCCGCGCAGGAACCCGGCGAGGAACCACGGGTCGACGACCGTCGGGTCCGGCCGCAAGAGGTGCAGATTGCGCCCGAGGACCGCCCCCGCGCCCGCCTCGTCGACGACGCGGGCGACGGCGCCGCCGCCGAGGAGGGGCACGACGACGTCACCGGGCGCGGTGAGCACGGCGTCACCCTCGCCGCCGTCAACGGCCGCGCCGGAGGGGGCGGTTGCGGCGAGTACGTCCGTCTCGGTGAGCACGGGCGCCCCGTCGGGCCCGATCCCGCTTCCTCCCGTACGGAGCAACAGCGCGCCCGCACGGGCGAGTTCGCCGACGGTGGTGTGCGGCCAGTGGGCGGCGCCCCCCGCTTCGGCGGCCGGGGCCGGCCGCGGGTTGAGCTCGGCGGTCAGTCGCAGGGTGTCGGCCAGCCTTTCCCGTACGGAAGCCAGCTCGGCCGCACCGCCGCCGGCGGCCGGGGGCGGCAGGTGGCGGGCGGGGGCGAGGTCCACGTCGTCGTCGAGCAGCTCGATGACGGGCACGCAGCGGCTCACCCCCGGGCGCTCCTCGACCGTGCCGTCACGGTCGAAGGCCTGCCAGGTGTCGAGGACGGCGGTGTGCAGGGCGGCCCAGTCGAGCCTGCCGCGGCCGGCGTCCGAGAGGTCGGCGGTGTCGACGACGAGCAGTTCGGGGGCGGGGCGGGCGCCCTGCCCCGGCTTGCGCAGTACCCACAGATGCAGCGGCACCCCGTACGGCGGGGCCGCGCCTGCGGGCAGGGCGACCACGGCGCGCAGAGCGCCCCGGCGCAGCAGGTCGGCCCGGATGCGGCGCCCCGAGCGGCGGGACGCGGCGGCCGGCGGCATCAGCAGGACGGCGGTGCCGCCGCCGCGCAGCCGGGCCAGGGCGTGCTGGACCCAGGCCAGTTCGGACTCCGTACGGGCCGGGAAGCCGTACTCCCAGCGAGGGTCGTAGGCCAGTTCGTCGTGGCCCCAGTTGCGCTCGTTGAACGGCGGGTGACTGACCACGGCGTCGGCGACGAGCTGCGGGAAGGCGTCCGCGCGCAGGCTGTCGGCGGCGGCGGCGCGCACTTCGGTGGTGGCCGCGTCGGCGCACAGGGCGAGCCGCAGCGCCGCGAGGGCCGCCAGGTCGGGGTCGGCGTCCTGGGCGTACAGGGCGGTGGGCCCGTCCCCGCCGGTGGCGGCGGTGACGGCACACAGCAGGGAGGCGGTGCCGCACGCGGGGTCGAGAACGGTACGGGGCCGCCCGGCCAGGGCCGCCATCAGCGCGGCAGGTCCCGGCGGGGTCAGCGTGTACTGGCGCGGGTTGGCATCGAGGTGCCGCCCGAGCAGGAACTCGTACGCCTGCCCGGCGCCGGATTCGGCGGCCAGCTCGGCGGCGGCGCGCAGCAGCGGCACGGACGCGGCGAAGTCCGGTGCGGCGGGCACGGCCACCGCCCGGGGCGCGGGCCCCAGCCGGTTGCCCAGCACCTGCTCGACGGCCACCGGCAGCAGCTCGGCGCACTTCGCGTCGGAGACGGCGGCGATCCGGAGCCACTCGGTGGGCCTGTCCCGTACGAGAAGCAGCGCGCAGCCGGTGTGCAGGAGGGCGGCGACGGCCCCGGCGGGATGGCCGGCCACCTGCTGCCAGACCCGCTCCCGCAACGGAACCTCGGCGAGTTTGCCCTGGGTGCGCAGCCAGCCCTCGACCTCGGCGAGCGCGAAGGAGGGGCTGGTCTCGGTGCCGCCGACGGGCTTGGGGAAGTCGGGGTGGCGGCGCCGCCAGTTGCTCACGGCGGCCCGGCCGACTCCGGCCAGCCGGGCGATTCCGGCAGCGGTCACCTCTGTTGCGCTGTTGCTCGTCACGGCCTCCGGCACCGGCTGCTGCTCCCTTCGTACGCACGTACACACACCTGAACTGTGGACCCGAGCATACCGACAGTTGCATACACACCCGATTCACGGCGTGAAGAGATCAATACCTGTGAATCGTGTTGACTCGGTTCACAGCTTCTGTTGTCATTGACCCATCGCAACCCGTTCCCACGTGGCTTCGGCCGGAGGACACCCATGTCTCAGTACTCGAACCAGCCGCCGTACACCCAGGACCCGCAGCAGCAGTACGCGCCGCAGCAGCACGGCGGCCACGGCGGTGGCGGCAGTCACGGCGGTCACGGTGGCCAGGGCGGCCACGGCGCTCCTCGGGCCGCCCGCAACGGACTCGGCACCGCCGCCCTGATCCTCGGCATCGTCGGCGCACTGTCCGGCCTGATCCCGCTGCTCTTCTGGGCCGCCGGAATCCTCGGCCTGACCGCCCTGATCCTGGGCCTGATTGGCCGGGGCCGGGTCAAGCGCGGCGAGGCCACCAACAAGGGCGTCGCCCTGACCGGAGCGGCTCTCGGCCTGGTCTCACTGATCCTGTCGGTGGTGGGCGCGGTGCAGCTCTTCCAGGCGGTGGACGACGGCATCAAGGAGATCGACAAGGCCCTGTCGGGCCAGGAGGCCACGAAGAAGGGCGCCGACAAGGGCGCAGCCGCCGCAGACGGCAGGAGCAAGGGCAAGGCCCTCGCCGCGGGCGACTCCGCCGAGTACGAGGACAAGCTCACCGTCACCGTCTCGCGGCCCAAGCCGTACACACCGGGCGAGTACGCGATCGGCCACACCAAGGGCAACAAGGCCTACACGGTCACGGTGGTCGTCGAGAACCGCGGCACCGCGAAGTTCGACGCCACGCTCGTCACCGCGACCGCCCGGGCCGGCCAGGACGGTGTGAACGCGGAGCAGATCTACGACGGCGAGAAGGTCGGCGCGGGCTTCTCGGGGACCCTGCTCCCCGGCAAGAAGGCCACCGTCAAGCTCGCCTTCGACGCCCCGGCCACGGCGAAGAACCTCACCGTCGAAGTCACCCCGGACTTCACGCACAAGGCCAACCAGTGGGAGCTCAAGCTCTGAGGCAGGGGCAGGGGCAGGGGCAGGGGCAGGGGCAGGGGCAGGGGCAGAGGCAGGAGCAGGAGCCGACCGCACCGCGCGAGAACCCCGGTAGGGCCGCAGGAGAAGGCGGCCCGACCGGGGTTCTCCCCTGTGCCCCGCCCCCCTACGGCCCTACGCCCCTACGCCCCTACGCCCGTCCCTACCTCCCCACCTTCGCCTCCGTCGGATTCCCCCCGGCCGGCAACCGCTGCTCCGGGCACCCGCTCAGTTCCTTCCGCATCGCGTCGCGCTCCCCCGCCGTGACCCACACCCCGTACTTCTTCTTCACCGCCACCTGCGAGGCGACGTACGCGCACCGGTACGCCTTGTTCGGCGGCAGCCAGGTCGCGGTGTCGCCGTCGCCCTTGCGGCGGTTCGCGGAGGCCTCCGCGGCGAGCAGGTTCAGCGGGTCGTTGGCGAACGCGAGCCGCTTGCCCGGCTTCCACTGCTGGGCGCCCTTCTGCCAGGCGTCGGACAGGGCCACCAGGTGATCGATGTCGACCTTGCTGGCGCCGCGCTTGTACTCGATCCGGCCGCCCGTGTACGGGTCGTTCTGCAGCACCCCGGAGGCGACCTTGCACTTGCCGTCGGTGAACTTCACGTTCTTCAGGTCGCGCTTGAGGATGTCGTCGCGGGTGCCGCACCCGTTGGCATCGGTGTCGGCCCAGGCCCGCCCGAACGCCTTCCGCTCGTAACCGGTCTTCGCCGCCCGCCCCTTGACGGTCAGTTCGCCCACGGCGGCCAGTGCGGAGCCCGGCTTCCCGACGGGCCCGCCCTGCCCGCCGCCCGCGCCCGAGCCCTTGTCCGTATTCGTGGCGGAGCCGCAGCCCGCGCTCCCGAGCAGCAGCACCGCCCCGAGTCCCGCCGCCGACACGGCCTGCCAGGTCTTCTTGGTCGTACGAGATATCAAGACGGGCCACCCCAAGGAAAGTCCAACACCGGCAAACGCCCCACCATAGGAATGAGTGCCCCGAACCGACCGGCCGACCCGCGACACACCACCGGACTGTGGCCCGGTCCACACCACGCGCCGAAGGCCGCGCCCGGCGGCGCCCCGGCGCGCGCAATCCGCACCCCGGGCGTAGCGTCGGAAATGTCCCGTTCTCTTCTGCGGAAGGAGCCCGCCCGTGGGGATCTTCGACAGGTTCAAGGACCAGGCCCAGGACAAGGCGAAGGACATCGTCGACAACGTCGACAACGTCGGCGACGAGGTCGACGAGAAGACCGGTGGCAAATACGCCGACAAGGTCGACCAGGCCCAGCAGAAGGCAACAGACGCCCTCGGAAGGGGCGAGAACCAGAAGGACGACCCCGCACCCTGAGCCGGTGCAGGTGCCGTCCGACACCGAACGGGCCTCCTGAACCCCCGCCCGCGAAGCCGATCGACTCGGCATCGCGGGCGGTGTGTTGTCCGGCGGGGACCGGGACCCCGGGCCGCTGCCCGAGGATCTTCTGCTGCCCGAGGGCCGTCGGCTATCCGAAGACCGTCGGCTGCCCGAGGATCGTCGGCTATCCGAAGACCGTCGGCTACCCGAGGATCGTCGTCAGGAACTCGCCCGTCCACGCCAGCAGTTCGCGGCCCACGACCGGCTTGCCGCCGATCTGGCCCGAGCTCGGGCGGGGCACCAGGATCTGGTGGGCCGTGCCCTTGATGACCGTGCGGGGGTAGAGCCGCTTGAGGCGCAGCTCCTGGGACTCGCGGAGTTCGACCGGGGCGAACCGGATGTTCGGGCCCTGGAGGACGATCTCGCCGACCCCGCAGGCGCGGGCGAGCATCCGCAGGCCTGCCACCAGCAGGAGGTTCTCGACCGGCTCCGGGAGCTTGCCGTAGCGGTCGGTGAGTTCCTCGCGCACGGCGGTGATGTCGGCCTCCGTGTTCGCGGAGGCGATCGCGCGGTACGCCTGGAGGCGCAGGCGCTCGCCGGGGGCGTAGTCGTGCGGGACGTGGGCGTCCACCGGGAGTTCGATCTTGACTTCCAGGGGGGCTTCCGGCTGCTCCGCGCCGCCGTCGACGGCCGCCCGGTAGTCGGCGACCGCCTCGCCGACCATGCGGATGTAGAGGTCGAAGCCGACGCCCGCGATGTGTCCGGACTGCTCGCCGCCGAGCATGTTGCCCGCGCCGCGGATTTCGAGGTCCTTCATCGCGACGTACATGCCCGCACCCATCTCGGTGTGCTGGGCGATGGTCGCGAGTCTCTCGTGCGCGGTCTCGGTGAGCGGCTTCTCCGGCGGGTAGAGGAAGTAGGCGTAGCCGCGGTCGCGGCCCCGGCCGACCCGGCCGCGCAACTGGTGGAGCTGGGAGAGGCCGAAGTTGTCGCCGCGCTCGACGATCAGGGTGTTGGCGTTGGAGATGTCGATGCCGGACTCGACGATCGTCGTCGAGACGAGGACGTCGAACTTCTTCTCCCAGAAGTCGACGACGACCTGTTCGAGGGCCGTTTCCGACATCTGCCCGTGGGCCGTGGCGATGCGCGCCTCGGGGACGATCTCGCGGAGCTTGGCCGCTGCCCGGTCGATGGACTCGACGCGGTTGTGGATGTAGAAGACCTGGCCCTCGCGCAGCAGTTCGCGGCGGATCGCGGCGCCGATCTGCTTCTGCTCGTACGGGCCGACGAAGGTGAGCACCGGGTGGCGCTCCTCCGGCGGGGTGGTGATCGTGGACATCTCGCGGATGCCGGTGACCGCCATTTCGAGCGTACGGGGGATGGGCGTGGCCGACATGGTGAGGACGTCGACGTTGGCCCGGAGCTTCTTCAGCTGCTCCTTGTGCTCGACGCCGAACCGCTGCTCCTCGTCGACGATGACCAGGCCCAGGTCCTTGAACTTCGTCTCCTGCGAGAAGAGGCGGTGGGTGCCGATGACCAGGTCGACGGAGCCGTCCTTGAGGCCTTCGAGGGTGGCCTTCGACTCGGTCTCGGTCTGGAAGCGGCTCAACGCGCGCACGTTGACCGGGAATTGGGCGTAGCGCTCGGTGAACGTGCCGAAGTGCTGCTGGACGAGGAGCGTCGTGGGGACCAGCACCGCGACCTGCTTGCCGTCCTGGACGGCCTTGAAGGCGGCCCGTACCGCGATCTCCGTCTTGCCGTAGCCGACGTCGCCGCAGATCAGGCGGTCCATGGGGACGGACTTCTCCATGTCCTCCTTCACCTCGGCGATGGTGGACAGCTGGTCGGGCGTCTCCACATACGGGAAGGCGTCCTCCAGCTCGCGCTGCCAGGGGGTGTCGGGGGCGAAGGTGTGGCCGGGGGCGGCCATCCGCGCCGAGTACAGCTTGATGAGGTCGGCGGCGATCTCCTTGACGGCCTTCTTGGCGCGCGCCTTGGTCTTGGTCCAGTCGGCGCCGCCCAGGCGGTGCAGGGTCGGGGCCTCGCCGCCGACGTACTTGGTGACCTGTTCCAGCTGGTCGGTGGGGATGTAGAGGCGGTCGCCCGGCTGGCCGCGCTTGGCGGGTGCGTACTCGACGAGGAGGTACTCACGGGTGGCGCCCTGGACGGTGCGCTGCACCATTTCGATGTAGCGGCCCACGCCGTGCTGCTCGTGCACGATGAAGTCGCCGACCTGGAGGGTGAGCGGGTCGACGGACTTGCGGCGGCGGGCCGGCATCCGGCCGAGTTCCTTGGTGGCGGTGCGCTGGCCCGTCAGGTCGGTCTCGGTGAGGACGGCGAGCTGGAGGACCGGGTCGACGAAGCCGTGGTCGAGGACGCCGCAGGCGACGTGCACGACGTTCGGCGAGAGGGTGGCGAGGTCCGCGTCGAGGCGGGCGGCGATGCCCTCGCCGGAGAGGACCTCGACGGTACGGGCCGCGGTGCCGTGGCCCTCGGTGACGAACACGGTGCGCCAGCCGTCGGCCAGCCAGCCCTTGGTGTCGGCGAGAGCCCTGGCCGTGTCGCCCCGGTACAACTCCGGCGCGTGCATGCCCAGTTGAAGGGTGTCGTCCTCGTGGTCGACGTCGTCGGCGGCGAACGGGGAGACCGACCACCACATCATCCCGAGGTCACGGGCGTGGTCGCGGACGTCGGCGATGCCCCAGAGGGAGGCGGCGCCGAGGTCGATGGGCGCCACGCCTCCGCCGGCGGTGGCGGCCCAGGAGGCCTGGAGGAATTCCTGCGACGTCGCGACGAGGTCGGCGGCCCGGGTGCGCACCCGCTCGGGGTCGCAGACGACGGTCATCGAGCCCTCCGGCAGGACGTCGAGCAGCAGCTCCATGTCGTCGACGAGGACCGGGGCCAGGGACTCCATGCCCTCCACCGCGATGCCCTCGGCGATCTTGTGGAGGAGCTCGCCCAGCTCGGGGTGGGCCTCGGCGAGGGCCGCCGCCTTCTCCCGCACGTCGTCGGTGAGGAGCAGCTCGCGGCAGGGCGGGGCCCACACACCGTGCTCGGCGACTTCCAGGGAGCGCTGGTCGGCGACCTTGAAGTAGCGGATCTCCTCGACGTCGTCGCCCCAGAACTCGACGCGGAGCGGGTGCTCCTCGGTCGGCGGGAACACGTCCAGGATGCCGCCGCGGACGGCGAACTCGCCGCGCTTCTCGACCAGTTCGACCCGGGAGTACGCGGCTGCGGCGAGGGCGGCGGTGAGCTCGCCGAGGTCGGCGCTCTGCCCGGAGCGGATGGACACGGGGACGAGGTCGCCGAGACCCTTGACCTGCGGCTGGAGCACGGAACGTACGGGTGCGACGACCACGCTCACCGGGCCTGCCGCCGGATCGTCGGCGCGGGGATGGGCGAGCCTGCGCAGTACGGCGAGACGGCGGCCGACGGTGTCCGAACGGGGTGAGAGCCGCTCGTGCGGCAGCGTCTCCCAGGCGGGAAACTCCGCCACGGAGTCCTCGGGAAGCAGGGTCCGCAGGGTGGCGGCCAGCTCCTCCGCCTCCCGCCCGGTCGCGGTGACCGCCAGCACGGGCCGTCCGGCGTCACGGGCGAGCGCGGCGAGCGCGAAGGGGCGGGCGGCGGAGGGCCCGACGAGGTCGACGTGCATGCGGTTGCCGTCGACGGCGGCCTTCACCGCTTCGGCGAGCGCCGAGTCTCGTACCACTGCGTCCAGCAGGCCGTGCAGGCTCATGAAGGGCATCCATCCGATGCTTGAGAACACTTTTGGTGGCCGCGCAGGGCCACCTGCCGGTGCGGCCGGTGGGCAACGCGAACCGCCCGACACGTCGCACGGGCCGGGGGCTTCCAGCCTACGACGCCCCACCGACAGCCGCTGGCCGAACCCCTTCAGGGGCGCGGGGAACTGCGCGACCAGCCCCCGCGCGCCCTCGGAGAACGCATCCCGCCCGGCCGCTCAGTCCGTGGCGATGGCCGTCAGGACATTCATACGGCCTGCCCGGAAGGCCGGGACCAGGGCGGCCAGCAGGCCGACCAGCGCCGATGCCACGAAGACCGTCAGGATCGTCGGCCAGGGGATCTCCAGGACGGATATGCCCTCCAGCGCCAGGAGCTTCTGGGCGGACATGCCCCAGACGAGACCGAGCCCCAGACCGAGCAGCGCGCCGAAGAGGGCTATGACGACCGACTCCAGGCGGATCATCCGGCGCAGCTGGCGGCGGGAGAGGCCGATGGCCCGCATCAGGCCGATCTCCCGGGTCCGCTCGACGACGGAGAGGGCGAGGGTGTTGACGACGCCCAGGACCGCCACGACGATGGCCAGCCCGAGGAGCCCGTAGACGATGTTGAGCAGCTGGTCGATCTGCGCCTTGAGGTCCTTCTTGTAGTCGGTGGAGTTCAGGACGCGGTACTGCGGGTACTTCGCGACAGCCGCCTTGAGCGAGGCGTACGCCGCGTCCGCCTGCCCTTCCGCCGCCTTCGCGAAGACCGCCATGTCCTGCGGCATCAGGGCGGCGGGGGTGTGCGCGGCGGCGGTGGTGATGTTGAGGTAGAGCGCCCCTTTGTCGACGTTGACGTCGTCGGAGGTGATCGCGGCGATCTTCAGCCGGGCGCTCTTCCCGCCGGGGAAGACGACCTGCAGCGCGTCGCCGACCTTCAGCCCGCGCTGCTTCGCGTAGTCCTCGCCGACCGATATCGCCCCCGGTGCGTAGGCGGCGGCGAGATCGCCGGACACCGTCTCGCGGCGCAGGTCCTGGAGGTAGGAGGGGTCGGTGGCGGCGAGCGACTTGCGCTCCGAGGTGCCGTCGGGGGCGGTCACCCGGGCGTCGACCAGCTTGTAGTGGGTGAGGCGGGCGATGCCGTCCGCCTTGGCCAGGGCCTGCTGGGCCTGCGGCAGAACGGGCTGCCGGTTGTTCGACCGTACGGTGAAGTCCGCGCCGACCGACTTGTCGAGCTCCTGCGTCGCCGAGGCGACCATCGAGGACGCGCCGACCGACAGGCAGGCCACCAGGGCGAGCCCGATCATCAGGGCCGAGCCGGTCGCTCCCGTGCGGCGCGGGTTGCGCAGCGCGTTGCGCTCGGCCATCCGGCCGACCGGGCCGAAGACCCGCAGCACGACGGCGCTGAGCCCCTTCACGATCACCGAGACCAGCAGCGGTCCGACGACCACGAACCCGACCAGGGTGAGGACGACACCGACGCCGAGGAAGAGCGAGCCCTCGCTCGCCTTCGCCGACCGCGCGGCGGCGTACAGCCCCGCCCCGCCGAGCACGGTGAGGACCAGACCGATGCCCGCCCGGACCCGGCCGGACTTCGCGTCGGTGGGGGTGCCGACGTCGCGCAGGGCGGCCATCGGGGACACCTTGCCCGCACGGCGGGCGGGCAGGTACGCGGCGACGACAGTGACGACGACGCCCAGGACCAGGCCGATGACGGGGGTGGGCCACTTGAGGGTCAGGTCGCCCGTGTCCAGCTTCATGCCGATCACGCCCATGAACTTCATCAGCCCGACGGCGAGGCCCACGCCCGCCGCGATGCCCAGCAGCGACCCCACCACACCGAGCAGGAGCGCTTCCAGCAGCACAGACCGGTTGATCTGCCTGCGGCTTGAGCCGAGCGCCCGCATCAGGCCGATCTCACGGGTGCGCTGGGCGACCAGCATCGAGAAGGTGTTGATGATCAGGAAGATGCCGACGAGGAGGGCGACCCCGGCGAAGCCGAGCATCGCGTACTTCATCACGTCCAGGAAGGAGCCGAGGTCGTCCTTGCTCTTCTCGCCGGCCTCCTGCTTGGTCTGGATCTCGTACGGGGCGGCCCCCGGTGCGCCGGGCCCGAGCGCGGCGGCCACCTTGCTCTTCAGCTGCTCGTCGCTCACCCCCGGCCCGGCCTGGACGTTGATTCCGGTGAACCGGTCCTGGCCGCCGAGCAGCTGCCGCTGCGCGGTCGCGCCGTCGAAGAAGACGACCGTGGCCCCGGGGTTGGTGGTCCTGAAGGTCGCTATGCCGCTGATCCGTGCGGTGAAGTCGCCGGTGACGGCGATCGTGCGCAGTGCGTCGCCGAGCTTCAGCCCGTGCTTCTCGGCGGTGTCGGCGTCGATCATGACGTCGGCCGGGCCGCGCGGCGCGCGCCCTGAGGTGATGTCCATGGAACGGGCGTCGTTGGCCGACCAGTTGCTCGCGATGGTCGGGGCTCCGGTGCTGGAGCCCATGTCCTTGTTGTCGGCGTTGACGACGGTGATCGACATGCTGCCGACCGTGCCCTCGGCGGACTTCACGCCGTCCGCGCCCGCGACCGTACGCACGGCGGAGGCGGGCAGGACGGCGGGACGGCCCGCATTCTGCGCGGAGCGGTCGTCCTTGTCGGTCTTCGGCGTGACGGTGACGTCGGCCGACGTGGTGGCGAAGAGCTTGTCGAAGGTGGTGTTCATGGTGTCGGTGAAGACGAGGGTGCCGCAGACGAACCCGACCGACAGCAGGACGGCGACGGCGGAGAGCGCCATGCGGCCCTTGTGCGCGAGGAAGTTGCGCAGCGAGGTCTTCCAGACGGTCATGATGTGCGCCCCCGCCCGTCAAAGGCCTTCATCCGGTCGAGGACGAGGTCGGCCGTCGGGTGGCGCATCTCGTCGACGATCCGCCCGTCGGCCAGGTACAGCACCCGGTCCGCGTACGAGGCGGCCACCGGGTCGTGCGTCACCATCACGATCGTCTGCCCCAGCTCGTCGACCGAGCGGCGCAGGAAGTCCAGCACCTCCGCGCCGGAGCGGGAGTCCAGGTTTCCGGTCGGCTCGTCGCCGAAGATGATCTCGGGGTGGGCCGCCAACGCCCTTGCCACCGCGACCCGTTGCTGCTGTCCGCCGGACAGCTCCGTCGGCCGGTGCTTCAGCCGGTCCGCGAGCCCGACGGTCTCCACGACCCGCTGGAGCCAGGCCGCGTCCGGCTTGCGGCCCGCTATGTCCATCGGCAGCGTGATGTTCTCGATCGCGTTGAGCGTCGGGAGCAGGTTGAAGGACTGGAAGATGAAACCGACGCGGTCCCTGCGGAGTTGGGTGAGCTGCTTGTCCTTGAGGCCGGAGATCTCGGTGTCGTCGAGGAAGACCTGCCCCGACGACACCGTGTCCAGCCCGGCCAGGCAGTGCATCAGCGTCGACTTGCCGGACCCGGAGGGGCCCATGATCGCGGTGTACTCACCGCGGGCCATGTCGACGTCGACGTGGTCGAGCGCGACGACGCGGGTCTCCCCCGCCCCGTACGCCTTGACCACCTGCCGGGCCCGCGCGGCAACGGCCGTGTGCCCGCTCGCGTCGCCGCGCCCGGGGTCGTTCCTGTGCCCGTTCCCGGGCCCCTTCCCGTTTCCGTTTCCCTTCCCGGACCCATTTCCCTTCCCGGACCCGTTTCCCTTCTCGGACCCGGACTCGGATCCGTTCCCGTGTCCGGGAATTCCCACTGCCGTTGTCACGTCAATTCCCCCTGTCCGACCGGTAATTCCCTGTAAAGCCAAGCTAAGGAATCAGCCCCTTCCCGCGCGTCGCCCTCGGGAACGAAGCCCTACCTGCACCTGAGTAGGGAAGCGGGCCCCGACCCCTCAACCCTCGGGTGGAGCGCCCGAGGGGAGCGCGTCCACCCGCTCTGCACCCTCCCCCGCCCGACCTGCGAGTGAGACGCTGTCCCGACGGAAATACGTGCAGGGGGAAGGGACTTCGGTGGGCGGCAAGGATGTAAGAGGCACGGAGGGTGGGGAGGACGCGGGGGAGATACCCGGGGCCGTGCGGGACCGTGCCGTGCAGCGCGACCCCGTGCAGCGCGACCCCGTGCAGCGCGACCCCGGTCGGCGTGGGCCGGTCGTCGCCGCACTCATGCTCGGGATGGCGCTCGCCGCGCTCGACGGGACGATCGTCTCCACCGCCGTCCCCCAGATCGTGGGCGATCTCGGCGGGTTCACGGTCTTCTCCTGGCTGTTCGCCGGCTACCTCCTGGCCGTGACCGTCACCCTCCCCGTGTACGGGAAGCTCTCCGACACCTTCGGCCGCAAGCCCGTACTGATCACCGGCATCGCGCTCTTCCTCATCGGCTCCGTGCTGTGCGCGCTCGCCTGGAACATGCCGGCGCTGATCGCCTTCCGGATCGTCCAGGGGCTGGGCGGCGGCGCCATCCAGGGCACCGTCCAGACCGTCGCGGCCGATCTGTATCCGCTGAAGGAACGCCCCAAGATCCAGGCGAAGTTGTCGACCGTGTGGGCGGTCTCGGCGGTCGCGGGCCCCGCGGTCGGCGGGATCCTGGCCACGTACGCGGACTGGCGGTGGATCTTCCTCATCAACCTGCCGGTGGGGGCGGTGGCGATGTGGCTGATCGCCAAGTACTTGCGGGAGCCGGGGCGGGAACCAGGGCGGGAACCAGGGCGGGAGCCTGGGCGGGAACCAGGGCGGGAGCCTGGGCGGGAACCGGGAGGGGTGGTCGTACGTTCTCGTATCGACTGGCCCGGTGCGCTTGCCGTATTCGCCTGCGGCGGGGTGTTGTTGACGGCACTGGTGCAGGGCGGAGTGGCCTGGCCCTGGCTCTCCGCCCCGTCCCTGGCGCTGTTCGCCACGAGCGCGGTGCTGGTCGCGGTCGTCGTGCTGGTCGAACGTCGCGCGGCCGAACCCATCCTCCCCGGCTGGGTCTGGCGGCGCCGCACGATCGCCGCGGTCAACGTCGCGCTGGGCGCGCTCGGCCTGCTGATGGTCGCCCCGACCGTCTTCCTGCCGACGTACGCCCAGTCCGTGCTGGGGCTCGACCCGACGGCGGCCGGGTTCGTGCTGTCCATCATGACGCTGAGCTGGCCGGTGTCCGCGGCGCTGAGTCAGCACGTGTACCGGCGGATCGGCTTCCGGCAGACGGCGATCATCGGGATCTCGCTGGCGACGGTGATTCTGCTGGCGTTTCCGCTGCTGCCGTTCCCGGGCGCCGCGTGGCAGCCGGCGCTGATCATGCTGTTGCTGGGCGGGGCGCTCGGGATCTTCCAGCTGCCGCTGATCGTCGGGGTCCAGTCGACGGTCGGCTGGTCCGAGCGGGGGACCGCGACCGCGTCGATCCTCTTCTACCGACAGCTGGGGCAGAGCGTGGGGGCGGCGCTCTTCGGAGCGGTGGCCAACGCGACGCTGGCCGCGCGGCTGGAATCGGCGCCGGGGGCGATCAGGGAGGGGCTGCCGGAGGACCTCGACTCGGTCTCCCACGCGCTGACCGACCCGGGTTCGGCGCTGGGTGCCGGGGCGGCGGACTATCTGCGGCGGGCGGTCGATACGGCGGTCGACCATGTGTACGTGGGGGCGGCGGGGGCGGGAGTGGTGGCTCTGGTGGCGCTGGTGGTGTTGGCGCCGAGGAGGTTTCCGGTGTTGGGGGAAGTGGGGTTGCCGGGGGTGGAAGGTGGGGCCGAGGGGAGTCCCGGGGTGGGCTCCGGGTCCGGGTCCGAGGCTGGGTCCGAGGCCGGGTCCGAGGCCGGGTCCGGTTCCGAGGCCGAGGTGGGGCCCGGGGCGGGGACGGGTCCCGGGGCGGGGACAGGGCGGTGAGTGGGGAGTGGTGCGGTGAGTGGGGAGTGGTGCGGGTGCGTTCGCGCCTGCGGCGGGCCGTGCCCCTCCCCGCCCCTTCCCTAAACCGCTGGCCGCGGGGCTGGGAAGCAGCACGGCCGGCGCCGGTGGGGGCTGGCGTCCCGGGCTGCGCCCGGTGCACGGCTGCGCCGCGCGTCCTCAAACGCCGGACGGGCTGAGGGTGTGCGCCTCCTCAAACACCGCACCGGCTGAGGTTGCACGTCCTCAGGCTCCGGACGGGCTGAGGGTGCGCCTCCTCAAACACCGGACGGGCTGAGGGTGCGCCTCCTCAAACACCGGACCGGCTGAGGGTGCGCGACCTCAGGCATCGGACCGGCTGAGGGTGCGCGGCCTCAGGCTCCGGACGGGCTGAGGTTGCCCGGGTCCTTTACCGGGAGGACGGCCGAGACTCGGAAGCCGCCCGGGTCGGTGGGGCCTGCGACGAAGACGCCGCCGAGGGTCTGGACGCGTTCGCGCATGCCGACCAGGCCGTTGCCCCCGCTGGGGAGGCCGGCCTGGGGGGCGTCCGCGTCGGACGCGGCGTTTTCGACCTGCATGGCGATCTCGGTGCCGTCGCGGTGCGCGATACGGACCCAGGTCTTCGCCCCGGGGGCGTGTTTGTGGACGTTGGTGAGGGCTTCCTGGACGACCCGGTAGGCGGTCTGCTCGACCAGGGCGCCGCAGGGCACGGGTTCTCCGTCGACGGAGAGTTCGACGGTCATTCCCGCGGCCCGGGACTGCTCGACGAGGGCTTCCACGTCGGCGAGGCAAGGGCCGTTCTCGGCCGCTTCGGCGGCTGCCGCGGCAGCGGCGCCCGCTGCGGCTCCCACCGCCGCCAGGGGGATCGAGGGGGTGGGGGCCGGTGTGCTGGGAACGGGAGAGCGCAGGACGCCGAGCATCTCGCGGAGTTCGGTCAGGGCCTGGCGGCCCATGTCGCCGACCAGGGCGGCGTTCTTGACGGCCTTCTGGGGGTCCTTGAGAGCGACCGCCTGGAGGGCTGCCGCGTGGACCACCATCAGGCTGACGCGGTGGGCGACCACGTCGTGCATCTCGCGGGCGATGCGGGTGCGTTCTTCCGTACGGGCCCACTCGGCGCGCTCCTCGGCGCGGTCCGCGAGGAGGGAGAGTTCCCGCTCCAGGGAGTCGGCCCGCTCGCGGAGGCTCTCCATCAGGCGGCGGCGGGCGCCTATGTACAGGCCGAGGAGGAGCGGCGGGGCCGTCATGCCCAGTGCGAGTACGAAGGAGATGACGAGGGTGTAGCCGGCGCTGGGGTCGAATTCGGTGCCCTCGTCGCCCGCGAGGGAACGCATGCGGACCAGGGACACGATGAACGTGCCGACGAACGACATGCCCGCGATGACGGTGGTGATGCGGCGGGGCACGTCGGAAGCGGCCAGCGAGTAGAGCCCGACCACACCCAGTACGAAGCCCATCTCGGCCGGGGTCACGGCGAGCGAGACGAGGACCACGGCGATCGGCCACCGGCGTCGTACGAGAAGGGTGGAGCCCACCAGCAGGCCCAGTAGCACGCTCAGTACGACCGGCACCCCCGTCTCTGTGGCGAACGCCACCCCTTCCACCGCGCACTCGGCCGCCGAAGCAGCCGCCAGTCCTGAATCGAGCACGACGCTGCGTCGCCGCTCCCACCACCAGAAGCGTGGACTGGTCAGGTCCACGTCGCTGCGGTCTGCCCCCGTAACGGTCATACGGACCAGCCTACGGGCGGGCCGAGTCCTTTTTCCTGCGACTTCTCGACCCGGTTCGGGAGGCGGGACGGGGGCTCGTCCGGGCAGTGGGACGGGCAGTGGGAAAGGCGCTGGACCGGGCGCTGGACCAGGCGGTCGTTCAGGCCGTGCCGAGGCGGTGCGGCTGGGCGCCGGAGATCAGGGTGGCGAGGGCCTGGTCGAGGGTGTGGCCCAGGAACCAGTCGCCGGTGTGGTCGAGGCTGTAGATGCGGCCTTCGGAATCGATGGCGAGGGCGGCCTGTATGTCGCCGCCCTTGCCGTTCTCCCGGCCGAGCGGGCAGACCTCGGTGTCCAGGGCGCGGCCCAGGTCCGCGAACGTACGGGCGAGGTGGAGGCCGTGGAGGGGGTCCAGGAGCGCGGGGGTCGGGGCGATCCGGCGGCCGGTGCCCGGCGGGTTGATGTGCAGTCCGCCGAACTCGGCCCAGGCCTCGACCGCCGCCGGGAAGACGGTGTGGCGGTGACCGGCCGGGGAGACGTGGGCGCGGAGGGTGTCCGCCCAGTGCTCTGCCTGCCGTATGTCCCAGCGGCCCGGCTGCCAGCCCGCCTCGCGCAGGGCGGCGTCGACGGCCACCGGGAAGCGGGTCGTGCTGGTGTTGGGGTGGGGCTGGGGCTGAGGGTGCTGCTGGGGGTGCTGCTGGGTGGTGGGGGGCATGGCGGGTGTGGTCAGCCCTTCTCGGCGGTGGGGTCTACCGGGCGTACGCCGAAATGGGCGAGGAGCGGTGCGCAGGAGCGGCAGGGCGGGGCGTAGCTGCCGTGCAGCGGGTCGCCGTCCTCGCGGATGCGGCGGGCGGTGAGCTTGGAGTGCTTGAGGGAGCGGCGGGCCTCGTTCGCGGTGAGCGGCTTGCGGGAGGCGCGCTTGGAACGGCCCGACTCGGCCGCCGAGATGTGCCGGGAGAGCAGGATCGCCTCGGGGCAGCGGCCGGTGAAGCGGGTGCGCTGACCGGTGGTGAGGGTGTCGAGGAAGTCCTGGACGAGGGGGTGCAGGGCGGGCGGCTGGTCGGCCTTGCCCGCGGTGCAGGTGAGGGTGTCCGCACCGCGTACGGAGAGGGCGGCGGCGACGGCGGGAAGTATGCCGTCGCGGCGGTGCCGGAGCGTGGGCGGCGGGCTCGTTACGGCGCTGCTGCTCCAGGAGAGACGAGGGTCGCCGGACTGGCGGGGGTCACCGGACAGGCGGGGGTCGCCGGAGGGGGCGGAGTCGCCGGGGCGGGAACGGTCGCCGGGATACGTGGCATCGCCGGGGTGGGCGGAGTCGCCGGGGCGGGAACGGTCGCCGGGATAGGTGGCATCGCCGGGGTGGGAAGGGCCGCCGAGGTGGCCGGCATCCCCGGGATGGGGCAGGCCGCCGGGGTGGGAAGCGGGGTGGGAAGTACGTGCGTCACGGGTCGCCGGACCGTGGGCCGGAGCCGCTGCTTCGCGTGCCGCAGGCGGGGCCGGGGTCGTGATCGGGGCCCCGGAGCCCTGCGCCCTCGCGGGAGTCGTGGAGCCCTGCGCCGACGCCGGGGCCGTGAAGCCCTGTGCCGACGCCGCCCGAGCCGGGCCTGGGGTCGTGGTCGCCGAGCCCTGTGCCGACGCCGGGGCCGGGGCCGTGAAGCTCTGCTGCGCCGACGCCGACCGGGCAGGGCCCGGGGTCGTGGTCGCCGAGCCCTGCTCAGACGCCGGGGCCGTGAAGCCCCGCGCTGACGCCGACCGAGCCGGGCCCTGTGCCGACGCCGGGGCCGGGGCCGGGGCCGTGAAGCTCTGCTGCGCCGACGCCGACCGGGCCGGGCCCGGGGCCGGAGTCGCCGAGCCCTGTGCCGACGCCGACCGGGCAGGGCCCGTTCCCGGGCCGGCTCCTGCGCCTCCGCCCGTTGCGGTCCCTGCGCCCACGCCTGCTCCCGTGACCGCGCCTGCCCCCGCGCCTGTCGCGGTGCCAGTGCCCGTGACCGCGCCTGTCGCGGAGCCCGTGCCCGTGCCTGTCCCCATGGCCATGGCCGTGCCCGCCCCCGTGACCGCGCCTGCCCCCGTGATCGTCCCCGTCCCCGTCCCCATGACCGTGTTGCCCGTCGGTGCGGTACCCGTCGGTCCGTCCGTGCGCGGGTTGCCCGCCGTGCGCGTGGCCTTCATCGTGGCTGCCGTTGTTCCCGGTGCGCCCGCCGCCCTTGGTGCCCCCGTTGTCCTTGTTGTCTGCGGTGCGTGCAGATTTCCTGTTTGTGCAGTGTGCATGGTGGTGCGTTCCCTCCCTGCAATCCCCCGAGTTGCGGGGACAGCCTGCCAAATGTGCCCTGTCGTGGGGAAGCTGGGGCACTGGTTCGGGCGCGTCCCCCAGGAGAGGGGCGTCGCGAGGGGGCCTTGGGGCGGGTGTGCGTGACCCCCCGTGGACCTTCCGTGGACCCCCCGTTACGGGGCCGCCGTGCAGGTCTCGTACAGGCATCGCAGCAGCCCTCCGGGGGCAGGACCCCTTGTTGCACCACCGCATAGGCTGTGGTGAATCAGCCAGACGCAGCAGGGGGCATCAGCCATGACGACAGGTCGGCTCGGGCAGGGGGCACCTCCCGGTCCCCAGGGCTCGGGGAACGCCGCGCCGCCGAACGCGGCCTACGCCGGGCAGCTCGTGAACTTCCCGGACCCCGTCAGGGCCGCCCGCCACCCCCAGGGTGTGCCGGTGGACGAGGACGGCCACCCGGACTTCGCGGCCTACGCACGCGCCGCCGCCGAGATCGCCGAACCCCCCGAGGGCTTCGGCGTGGACGAGCTCCGGCTGACCGACTACGTGTCGGCCAACGCGGCCCTGCACGCCGAGGGCCACGAGCTGTGGGAGACGCTCGACCCGGTCGCGACCCCGCACGGCTGGACCTGGCACCACGTTCCGTACAGCCGCCGCATGTACCTCGTGCCGGTGGAGGTGAAGGCGCTGCTCCGCCACCACGGCGGGCTAGCCACGACCCCCGTCGACCAGGAGAAGCGCGGCACGCGGCCGTTGCAGGAGACGCGGCCCGTCCACTTCGGGCTGCCGAAGGGGACCGTGGCCGTCTCCGAGAGCCAAGTGCTGGGCGTGGAGGAGGACTTGGGATACCGGCTGCCCGGTGCGTACCGCTCCTTCCTGAAGGCGGCGGGCGGCTGCGCACCCGTCGGCGCGGCG
This sequence comes from Streptomyces sp. NPDC054863, assembly GCF_053610825.1. Taxonomy (NCBI): domain Bacteria; kingdom Bacillati; phylum Actinomycetota; class Actinomycetes; order Kitasatosporales; family Streptomycetaceae; genus Streptomyces; species Streptomyces sp. NPDC054863. Next base: position 46,741 of record NZ_JBSGZD010000029.1, read on the forward strand.
CTGGACGCCGAGCTGGGCCTGCTGGTCGACCAGCCGTTCTTCACGGTGCGCGACGAGGCGGGCGTCAACGACCTGGTCTACGTCAACAAGTGTCTGCGCGACCACCTGACGAAGGACTACCTCGGGGTCACCTTCGTGCAGGGCGGGATCCTCGCCGTGAAGGTGCGCGGCGAGGACGTCGGCTCGGTGTGGTTCTGCGCGTACGACGACGCGCGCGACCAGGACGGCTGGTCGGTGCAGGAGCGGGTGGAGCGGCTGCTGCTGCCCTGCGGCGAAGATTTCGACGAATTCCTGCAGCGGCTGGCGGGCAACCCGCCGGAGCTGCAGACGGTGGCGAATCTGATGGTCGACGGCGGCTTCGCGCGCGCCGTGGACGTTTCGGATGTTCTGGACGAGGGATGACGGGGTTGACTGTCCGATGGTGACTTTCGCGCAGGCGCAGGAGCGTGCGGACGAGTGGGTCAACGGGGACGTGCCCGCGTACCAGCACCGGGAGGTGCGGGTCCGGGAATTCGACCTCGGTTTCGTGGTGTGGGCCGAGGACCGGGAGAACGGCCCGGTCTCCGACGGCGGCCGGCAGCGGCTCGTCATCGCCCGCGACAGCGGCGAGGCCACGCTGTGGCCGGAGCTGCCGGTGGGCGAGGTGATCCGGCGGTACGAGGAGGAGTACGGAGCTGTGGCGAACGGCGTGCAGGAGCCCGCTCCGGAACCGCCGCAGCGCGTCGACCTGCAACAGACGTCGTTCTTGCTGACGCCGCCGGAGTGGTTGCAGGAAGCGGCGGACAAGATCGGCATTCCGGACCGGAGGTCGGGAGCGGGGAGCAGCTCCGGGGCGGGGTCCAGCTCCGGGTCCGGGTCCGGTGCGTCGGCTCGTGGAGCGGATACCGGTTCCGCAGCGAATTCCGGTTCCGCATCGAATTCCGGCTCGGGCGCGGGTCCGGCTTCGGGTCGGGCTTCGAGCCAGGCCTCGGGTCCGGCTTCGAGCCAGGCCTCGGGTCCGGTTCCTGCTTCGGTCGATTACGAGCCGACGGCCTCCGACGGCGTGCCCGCCTCGTCGCCGGGGTACGGGACCGGCCCCGCCCAGGGCTCCTCCGGCACGGCCGGTGCGCCGCCCGCCGGGGTGACGCCGTGGGCCGGTACGGACACCAACTCCGCCGACGCGGGCGGCGTCCCGCTGCCCGCCACCGTGTTCGCGCCGCCGCTCGTCGGGGCGGACGACGACGACACCCCGCCGCCCGGGGTCGCCCCCGAGGCCAAGACCTCGCTGCTGCAGGGCGGCAGCCAACTGCCGAGCACTGCCGTGGCACCCGCCGTACCGGACCCGTCGGCTCCACAGCCGTTGCCCGGAGCCGGTACGGGCGCGGGGACAGGGGCAGGACCGGGTTCCGGTACGGCTTCCGGTACGCACGGTGCTCCCGGTGCTCACAACGCCCCCGGCACCCCCGGCTCCCCCCGCCGCCCCGACCTGTCCGCCGGCGCCGAGGACATCGCCGACGCCGCGACCAGCAAGGCCACCCTCCCGCCCGGTGCCCGGCGCGGCGGGGGTTCGACGACTCCGCCGCCGCCCGGTGCGCCCGGCACCCCGGGGGCGCGGCCCGGCGCGACGGCACCGCCGTCGGGTCCTGGCACCCCGGCCGGGGGCTACGTACCCACGGCGATGGTTCCGCAC
>NZ_JBSGZD010000030.1:0-48234 GCF_053610825.1 Streptomyces sp. NPDC054863
GCGCGGGGGGGGGGGCGGCCGGGGGGGGGGGGCCGCCCGCCCCTTCGTGCGCGGGCGCGGGAAGGGGCGTGAGCCGTCTCTCTCTTGGTGCAAATGGCTTCAATGGCGGGTGAATGGGATGCCCGACACGCGGTGGTAGCCCACTTGGCGTGTATGTTCCGGGGCCGAGAACCTTGGAAGGGACCAATCCGGTGAACAAGAAGCTTGCAGCCGCACTGTCCGGCGGTGCGGTACTCGTGATGATGGCGACGCTGTCCGGTTGCGGAGACGACGCGGAGGACAAGAAGGCGGAGTGGTCCAAGGCTTTCTGCCCGAAGGAAAAGACCGCGCTCGACAAGCGGAGCAAGGCCGAGCAGCTGATCGTCGCGACGGCCGCCGACGGCAAGCCCGAGGACATCAAGAAGGCCGACGTGGCCGCCTTCCAGCAGGTCGCGGATTCGAACCGCGCGCTGGCCGAGGCACTGCGCACGTCGGGCGTGCCGCCGATCGACAAGGGAGAGCAGCTCCAGAAGGACGGCATCAAGCAGCTTGAGGCGCAGGCCGCCGCGTACACCGCGCTGAAGAAGAAGGCCGAGGCCCTCGACCCGAAGAACGGTGACGCGTTCGCGAAGGGTCTGAAGGAGATCGGCGCCGACATGGAGAAGGCGGACAAGCTGCTCAGCAAGGCGCAGCCGACCTGCCAGAAGCCGAAGGACGGGGCCGGGAGCCCGGCCGCAGGCCAGTAGCGGGCGGTTCCGGGGCGCGGTGCGAGTGAAGGACCCGCGGCCCGGAGCGTGCTGCCGGAGCACGGGATCGTCGAGGCCCGGCAGCACCGGGCCGGAGTGCGGGGCCCGTCGAGGCCCCCGCAGCGCCGTGCCGTGTCCCGGGGCGGGTCGCCTCCGCCGGTACGGCGATTGTCAGTGGCAGCGGTGACAATGGCCGGGTGAGTCAGACCAGCCTTTCCGCGCCCCTGCCCGAGTCCCTGCCCGCCCCCGAGAGCGCGCCCCGATTGCGGGACGCCCTGCTCGCCGCGGCCTTCACCGCCGACGGGCTGCTCGACCTGCTCGGCGCGCCCGCGTACAGCGCACTGGCCCGTGGCGAGACCGTTCCCGCGCTGCGGGCGACCCGGGGGGACGGGCCGCTGGAGACGCTGGTGCGGCTCTTCCTGCTCCAGGAGTCGGTGCCGGCCGCGCGGGCCGCCGCCGTGCTGCCGCTGGAGTCGTGCCTGACCGACGGCTGGCTGACGGCCCAGGGCGAGGCCGGGGGCGATGGCGTACGGGCGCGGGTCGACGTGCGGCCGTACGGTGGGGACGAGGGCCAGGACTGGTTCATCGTGTCCGACCTGGGGCGTGCGGTCGGCGGCGCCGGCGGTGCGGGCACCCGCGAGGAGGGCGTCGTGCTCGGGGTCGGCGGCGCGTCCACCACGCTCGCCGGAATCACCGTACGCACGCCCGTCGGCTCCGCCCTCGACCTCGGTACGGGCTCGGGCATCCAGGCCCTGCACGCCGCGCAGCACGCGGTGCGGGTCACCGCCACCGACCTGAACCCGCGTGCGCTCGCCTTCACCCGGCTCACCCTCGCGCTGTCGGGGGCGGCGGACGCCGAGCTCCTGGAGGGTTCGCTGTTCGAGCCGGTGGGGGACGCCGCGTACGACTTGATCGTCTCCAACCCGCCCTTCGTGATCTCGCCCGGCGCCCGGCTGACCTACCGGGACGGCGGGATGGGCGGGGACGATCTGTGCCGCACGCTCGTTCAGGGAGCAGGGGAGCTGCTGAACGACGGGGGATACGCGCAATTCCTCGCCAACTGGCAGCACGTGGAGGGTGAGGACTGGCAGGACCGGCTCCGCTCCTGGGTGCCGCGCGGCTGTGACGCGTGGATCGTGCAGCGCGAGGTGCAGGACATCACGCAGTACGCCGAGCTGTGGCTGCGCGACGGCGGCGACCACCGCACGGACCCCGCCGACTACGCCGCGCGGTACGAGGCGTGGCTGGACGAGTTCGAGGCCCGCAAGACCACCGGGGTGGGCTTCGGCTGGATCACGCTGCGCAAGTCCGAGGCTGCCCGGGACGAGCCGTCGATCACCGTCGAGGAGTGGCCGCACCCCGTCGAGCAGCCGCTCGGCCCGGTGATCCTGGCGCACTTCGAGCGTCAGGACTATCTGCGCGGTCACGACGACGCGGCGCTGCTCGCGGACCGGTTCAGGCTGGCCGACGAGATCGTGCAGGAGCAGATCGGGGCCCCGGGCGCCGAGGACCCGGAGTACGTGGTGCTGCGCCAGCACCGGGGGATGCGGCGGGCGACGAAGGTCGACACGGTCGGCGCGGGCTTCGCGGGAGTGTCCGACGGATCGCTGACCGCAGGGCAGATCCTGGACGCGATCGCCCAACTCATCGAGGAGGACCCGGTGTTGCTCCGGGACCGGACGCCGGAGGCCATCCGGCTGCTGGTGGAGCAGGGGTTCCTGGAGCCGCTGGAGGACGGGAGGGGCTGAAGCGACGGCATTTGCCCGGTAAGGGCCTCCGTGTCACCCCGGGGGCGCGGCTACCGTCGAGGGAGTGCGTGACGCGCGTCGCCGTGCACGCGCACGCGCGGAGCAGTGGTCTCGGGCACGCGGTCTCGGGGGAGGCGCCATGGCGGGAGGCACGCCGGAGCGGGGCGGGTCGCAGGGTGGGCAGCGGGACGGGCGGCGGATCGTCGCGGGCCGGTACCGGCTGGTGCGGAAGCTTGGCGCGGGTGGCATGGGGCGCGTGTGGCTGGCGTACGACCACGAGTTGGCCATCGAGGTCTCCATCAAGGAGATCGTCATGCCGGAGGGCGCGGGCGCGGTCCCGGTCGACGACGGTGAGCGCGCCGAGCGGATCGCCCGCGCGCGCAGCGAGGCCCGCAATGCGGCCCGGCTGCGTGGCCACCCGCATGTGGTGACCGTGCACGACGTGGTGGTGCACGACGGACTGCCGTGGATCGTCATGGAGTTCGTGCCGGATGCCGTCGATCTCCAGGCGGTGGTGCGGAGTTCGGGGCCGCTTTCGGCCGAGGAGACCGCGCGGGTCGGGCTCTCCGTCCTCGACGCGCTCACTTTCGGGCACCGGATCGGTGTCCTGCACCGGGACGTGAAACCGGCCAACATCCTTCTCGCACCGGACGGTTCGGATCCGTACGGGCGCGTGCTGCTGACCGATTACGGGATCGCGCTGCAGCCGGGGTCGAACGAGCCCCGGCTGACGGCCACCGCCGGAATCCTCGGCACGCCCGGGTACTTGGCACCGGAGCGGGCGCGCGGTGACCCGCCGACACCGGCCGCCGACCTCTTCTCGCTCGGCGCGACGCTGTACACGGCGGTCGAGGGCCGGGGCGCCTTCGACCGGCCCGACGACTACGCGATGCTCACCGCCCTGCTGACGGAACCTCCGGATCCGCCGGTACGGGCCGGGGAGCTGCTGGGACCTGTGCTGCTGGGGCTCCTGACGAAGAGTGCGGTACGGCGGTCCGCGCCCGAGGTGGTGGCGCGGGGGCTGGAGCGGGTACGGCAGGGGCCGGTGGCGGGATTCGGTCCTGTGCTGCCGTACGGAGGCGGAGGGATTGGTTCCGGCGGGCCGCCGGGCGGGACGGTGTCCTTGGGCAGGGGGCCGTCCACGCCGGGCGGGGGCCACGGCGGGACGCCGCCGAGGGGCCCTTACGAGCTGCCGAATCCGTATCCGTACGAGCTGAATCCGTATGCGGCGACGGGGGTCGGTGCGGGTGGTGGTGCGGGTGGTCCCGGCGGGGGAACGCCGACGACGCCCAGCGCCGACACTCCGGGCGACCGGGCACCAGGGGGGCCGGGGGGATCAGGGACACCCGGGGGACCTGGGGCGACCCGGCCGTCGGGGGCGCCAGGGGCCCCAGGTTCGCCAGGGATGCCAGGGATGCCAGGGATGCCAGGGATGTCAGGGGCACTGGGGACGCCAAAGACACCGGATTCATCGGGTTCGCCCGGGTCTTCGGACGGTGGCCGGGCGAAGAGGCGGCGGGTGGCCGTGCTGGGGGCCGTCGTCGCGGCGCTGCTCGCGATCGGCGGCGGTACGTGGGCGGTGCTGGCTCTCGGCGGTGACGAGAAGGGCGGGGCCGCGGGCGGAGCGAAGTCGTCGGCCACGGCTTCGGCCTCGCCGAGCGATGTGGGCGGTGGCTCGGGCGAGCTCTATCCGTACGGCGAGGCCGCCGGGCTGACCAAGCCGCTCGGGGTGGGCGACTGCGTCAGCGCCGTGTGGTTCAGCAAGCCGTTCACGGGCCGGCCCAACATCGGGACCGCGGACTGCGCGACGGGAGTGCCGGACGGGCAGGTGATGACGGTGGAGAAGTTCGACACCGCACAGGAGGCCAAGCGGGACGGGGCCCTGCTGTGCCGGGCCCAGACCCGGTCCGTGGTGTCGGCGCTGCCCGACGCGGCGGCGTATGCGCTGATCCCGACGGCCCAGGGGTTCGACACGGCGGGCGGGCGGGTCATCTGCCTGGTGCTCGGACGGTCCACCGGGATCGGCAGCGAGGTGGGGCGGTTCCGCGACACGGGTCTCGACCTGCCGGTGTCGGGCATGGCCGTCGGCGACTGCTGGACGTACAAGCAGCTCAAGAGCACCTGGGCCGCGCTGCTGACCGACTGTGCGAATCCGCACACGGACCAGGTCATCGGTTCGCTGTGGGCGCCGCCCGGAATGGCCTATCAGCGGACGGTCGACAACGCGACCAAGCTGTGCAGCAACAAGTTCGAGTCGCTCTGGGCGCCGGGCGACAAGCTGTCCGTGAACGGCAACATAGCGGGCGCGGACGAGTGGAACACCGGCTTCAGGAAGGTCGTCTGCACGGTGGGCCGGGCGGACCGGAAGGCGGAGCCCGGGACGCTCTCGCCGACGGGCGCGTGAGGGGCCCACGGCCGGACGGCGGTCTCGCGGACGGCCGGACGGCGGTCTTGCAGGTGGGTGGGCGGCAGTCTTGTGGACGGTTGGACGGCGGTCCCACGGGTGGGTGGGCGGCGGTCCGGCGGACGGCCGGACGGTGGCCTCGCGGGTGGGCGGACGGCGGTCCCGGGGGCGGGCGGGCGAAGGGTCCGGGCGGTGGTCCCGGTGGGGATCGTGCCACCGGGACCGGATGGGCGGGCCCGGGACCCGTAAGGGGTGGTGTGTCGGTCCGGGCGGCAGGAATGGCGATTGTCGGGTTACCGTCTCCGAGTGGCCGTTGCGGGGTTTCGGGCTTTTGCCGTTTGACACGAGGGCGGGTTGTACCGTCACACTCCGCAGCGTTATGCGTCCGGCACAGCCGTGCCGGACGGGTATCGACCACCACTTGTGACCACCGAGTGTCGACCGGAGAGAAGAGCCAAGTTGTCCCCGACCAGCGAGACCGCACAGGGCGGCCGCCGACTCGTCATCGTCGAGTCGCCTGCCAAGGCGAAGACGATCAAGGGCTACCTCGGCCCCGGATACGTAGTCGAGGCGAGCGTCGGGCACATCCGCGACCTCCCGAACGGCGCCGCCGAGGTGCCGGAGAAGTACACCGGCGAGGTCCGTCGTCTCGGGGTCGACGTCGAGAACGACTTCCAGCCCATCTACGTGGTGAACTCCGACAAGAAGGCGCAGGTCAAGAAGCTCAAGGAGCTGCTGGCCGAGTCGGACGAACTCTTCCTGGCCACCGATGAGGACCGCGAGGGCGAAGCCATCGCGTGGCACCTCCAGGAGGTCCTGAAGCCCAAGGTCCCGGTCCACCGGATGGTCTTCCACGAGATCACCAAGGACGCGATCCGCGCGGCGGTCTCGAACCCCCGCGAGCTGAACAAGCCGATGGTCGACGCGCAGGAGACCCGCCGCATCCTCGACCGGCTGTACGGCTACGAGGTGTCGCCGGTCCTGTGGAAGAAGGTCATGCCGAAGCTGTCGGCGGGCCGTGTGCAGTCCGTCGCCACACGTCTTGTCGTCGCCCGGGAACGCGAGCGCATCGCTTTTCGTTCTGCTGAGTACTGGGACCTCACCGGTACGTTCTCCACCGGACGCACCGGGGACGCCTCCGACCCGTCCTCTCTGGTCGCCCGCCTGACGACGGTCGACGGCAGGCGTGTCGCCCAGGGCCGCGACTTCAGCGCGGCCGGACAACTGAAGAGCGACGTCCTGCACCTGGACGAGGGAGGCGCACGAGCCCTGGCCGCCGCCCTCACCGACTCCTCCTTCGCGGTGCGCTCGGTCGAGTCCAAGCCGTACCGCCGCTCGCCGTACGCCCCGTTCCGTACGACGACCCTCCAGCAGGAGGCGTCCCGCAAGCTCGGATTCGGCGCGAAGTCGACCATGCAGGTGGCCCAGAAGCTGTACGAGAACGGCTTCATCACCTACATGCGTACGGACTCCACGACGCTGTCCGGCACCGCGGTCACCGCCGCCCGCACCCAGGTGACCCAGCTGTACGGCGCCGACTACCTGCCGGACAAGCCGCGCACGTACGCCGGGAAGGTCAAGAACGCGCAGGAGGCGCACGAGGCGATCCGCCCGTCGGGGGAGAGCTTCCGCACTCCGGCCGAGACCGGTCTGACCGGCGACCAGTTCCGGCTCTACGAACTCATCTGGAAGCGGACCGTCGCCTCCCAGATGAAGGACGCGGTCGGCAACTCGGTGACCGTGAAGATCGCGGGCCAGGCCTCGGACGGCCGCACCGCCGAGTTCTCGGCCTCCGGCAAGACGATCACCTTCCACGGCTTCATGAAGGCGTACGTCGAAGGCGCCGACGACCCGAACGCGGAGCTGGACGACCGCGAGCGGCGCCTCCCGCAGGTCGCCGAGGGCGACGCGCTCGGCGCCGAGGAGATCACGGTCGACGGCCACGCGACCAAGCCGCCGGCCCGCTACACCGAGGCTTCGCTGGTCAAGGAGCTGGAAGAGCGCGAGATCGGGCGCCCGTCCACGTACGCCTCGATCATCGGCACGATCCTGGACCGCGGTTACGTCTTCAAGAAGGGCACCGCACTGGTCCCGTCCTTCCTGTCGTTCGCCGTGGTCAACCTGCTGGAGACGCACTTCGGCCGGCTCGTCGACTACGACTTCACCGCCCGGATGGAGGACGACCTCGACCGCATCGCGCGGGGCGAGGCGAAGTCCGTGCCGTGGCTGAAGCGGTTCTACTTCGGCGAGGGCGAGGCGACGGGCGTCGCGTCCGACGCGGGCAACGGCGACGGGGACCACCTGGGTGGTCTCAAGGAGCTGGTGACGGACCTCGGCGCGATCGACGCCCGGGAGATCTCGTCGTTCCCGGTGGGCGACGGGATCGTGCTGCGGGTCGGCCGTTACGGGCCGTACATCGAGCGTGGCGAGAAGGACGCGGAGAACCACCAGCGTGCGGACGTCCCGGACGACATGGCGCCGGACGAGCTGACCGTGGAGTACGCGGAGGAGCTGCTGGCCAAGCCGAGCGGCGACTTCGAGCTGGGCGCGGACCCGGAGACGGGCCGGCAGATCGTCGCGAAGGACGGCCGTTACGGGCCGTACGTCACGGAGATCCTGCCCGAGGGCACCCCGAAGACGGGCAAGAACGCGATCAAGCCGCGGACCGCTTCGCTGTTCAAGTCGATGGCGCTGGACACGGTGACGCTGGCGGACGCGCTGAAGCTGATGTCGCTGCCGCGGGTGGTGGGTGTGGACGCGGAAGGCGTCGAGATCACCGCGCAGAACGGGCGATACGGGCCGTACCTCAAGAAGGGGACGGACTCGCGGTCGCTGGAGACCGAGGACCAGCTCTTCTCCATCACGGTGGAGGAGGCGCTGGCGATCTACGCCCAGCCGAAGCAGCGTGGGCGGGCCGCCGCCAAGCCGCCGCTGAAGGAGCTGGGGACGGACCCGGTGAGCGAGCGGCCGGTGGTCGTCAAGGACGGTCGGTTCGGTCCTTACGTGACGGACGGCGAGACGAACGCGACGCTGCGGTCCGGCGACAGCGTGGAGGAGATCACGCCCGAGCGCGGGTACGAGCTCCTGGCGGAGAAGCGGGCGAAGGGGCCGGCGAAGAAGACGGCCAAGAAGGTGGCGAAGAAGGCTCCTGCGAAGAAGGCTGCGGCGAAGAAGACGGTGGCCAAGAAGGCGGCGTCTTCTTCCTCGGCGGCGGCCAAGAAGACTGCTGCGGCGAAGAAGGCTCCGGCTAAGAAGGCGCCTGCCAAGAAGGCGGCGGCGGCTTCGGAGTAGTCCGGGCGTTGGGTGGGGGCGGTCGCGCGGGCGTGCGGTCGTGAGGGGGCGGCTCCGCGTGGGGGGCCGCCCCTTTGCCCACCCGCCCCCAAGCTCTCCACTTCGTTCGAGCAGGGGGGACCCCCGCCAAGCTCTTAAGGAGCAGGGGAGACCCCACTGCCCCCGGGGGCGGCCCCGCTGCCCAAGGGGGCGGCGGGGGTCGGCGGCGTCAGCCGCCCAGGGGGCTCGGGGGCAGGTATGTGGGGGCGCGGGGAACTGCGCGACCAGCCACCCACCGGCCCGCGCGTGCGGACCCGTCCATACGTCAGTTCGAGCACCCGCGCATGCGCCCCCTGCACTGCGGATAGGCTGGCGGGATGACGCGAGCCGAGCAGCCAACGGTCGTGAGCCCCACCTCCGACGCACTAGCCGCAGACTCACGCGAGCGAGCCGTACGGGCTCTTCTGCGCCATCAGCCACTGAAACGGCTGTGGAGCGCACAGCTCGTCGGTGGTGTCGGGGATGCTCTCGCCCTTCTAGTCCTCCTCCTGCTGACGCTGGAGGCATCAGGCCTCCGGGATGTCTTCGGGGGCGGCTATCGGGCCGACGCCTTCGCCGTGGCCTCCGTGTTCGGTGCACGCATCCTCGCCACACTGCTTTTCGGTGCCGTACTGCTCGGCCCCGTCTCCGCGCTCGTCGCGCCCGGCGGGCCGCTTGACCGGCGCTGGGCGATGCTCGCCGCCGACGGCCTGCGGGTCGCGCTGCTGGTCGTCGCCCCCCTGTGGGTGGTCTGGCTGCCGGGCAAGGCGACGGCGATGCTGCTGGTGACCGTGTTCGTGACGGGGGTCGCCGAGCGGTTCTGGACCGTGGCGCGCGAGAGCGCCGCCCCGGCGCTGCTGCCCACGCCGCCCATGGAGGGCGCTGCGGTACGGCCGCTTCCGGATCACCTGGACGCGCTGCGGAGGCTGTCCCTCCGTACGAGCTTCGCGGCGATCCCGCTGGCCGCTGCCGCGCTTCTCGTCGCGGTACTGCTCGCGCGGCTGCTGGGTACCGGCATCGACTGGTTCGCGCACCACCAGGCGGCGCTCGGGTCGTACCTCGCCGCAGGGCTCTTCGCCGCTTCCGTCTCCACGCTCGTACTGCTGGAACTGCCCGATGCGCAGACGCCGCGCCCGCGTTCCCCGCTGGAGGGCCTGCGGCGTCCCAGCACCGGGAACGGGCCCGACAAGGGGCGTACCGGAGCCATCGCGCTACTGGTCCTGGCGTGCGCCGCGGTCACCATGTCGGTCTCTGCCGCCGGGGCCGTGTCCGTACTGCACGCGCGTGATCTCGGACGAGGCCCCGCCGTGTTCGCACTGCTCGTGCTCGCCCTCGCGGCGGGTGTGGGCATCGGCATCCGCAGTGCCGCCAAGATCCTTCCGGCGCTGTCCCGCCGCAGGCTGCTGGCCCTCGCGATCACCGTCACCGGTGTCGCGCTGCTGGCCATGGGCCTGGTCCCGGACACCACCACCGTGCTGCTGCTCGCGCTCCTCGCGGGCGTCGCGGCGGGCGTCGCCGCGAACATCGGGCACACCCTGCTCGACCTGGAGACCGAGGACTACCGCAGGGCCCGTACGACGGAGCACCTCCAGGCGGTCGTACGGGTCTGCGGTGCGCTCGGCGTGCTCGCAGGACCGCTGCTGGCCGCCGCGATCGGTCTGCACCGGCTGGAGAGCGGAAGCTTCGTCTTTGTGCAGGGCGGCGGGGCCGCATACACGTTGATGCTGGTCGGAGCGTTGCTGCTGCCCGTGGCCGCGCTCGTACTCGCGAAAGCGGACGACCGGCAGGGAGTACCTCTGCGGCGCGATCTGCGCGAGGCGATCCGTGGCGGGGAGCCCGCGCAGGCGCCGTCCGCGACCGGTTTCTTCATCGCCCTGGAGGGCGGCGACGGCGCGGGCAAGTCGACCCAGGCCAAGGCCCTCGCCGACTGGATAAGGGCCAAGGGCCACGAGGTCGTGGTGACGCGGGAGCCGGGTGCGACGCCGATCGGCAAGCGGCTGCGGTCGATCCTGCTGGACGTGTCGAGCGCGGGACTCTCGAACCGTGCGGAGGCGCTGCTGTACGCGGCGGACCGTGCGGAGCACGTGGATTCGGTCGTAAGGCCCGCGCTGGAGCGCGGTGCGGTGGTCATCACCGACCGGTACATCGACTCGTCGGTGGCGTACCAGGGAGCGGGCCGCGACCTGGCCCCGACCGAGATCGCGCGCATGTCGCGGTGGGCGACCCACGGCCTCGTACCGCATCTGACGGTGCTGCTGGACGTGTCGCCGGAGACGGCGCGGGAGCGTTTCACGGAGGCGCCGGACCGGCTGGAGTCGGAGCCGCCGGAGTTCCACGCGCGCGTGCGGGCCGGCTTCCTGACGCTGGCCGCGTCGGACGCGAGCCGCTATCTGGTGGTGGACGCGGGCCAGGAGCCCGAGGCGGTGACCACGGTCGTACGTCACCGGCTCGACCTGATGCTGCCCCTGTCCGAGCAGGAGATCGCCGCCCAGGAAGCCGCCCGCAAGGCCGCCGAGGAAGAGGCGCGACGCCTCGCCGAGGAGGAGGCCGCGCGCAAGGCCGAGGAGGAGCGGGTCGAGCGCGAGCGGCAGGAACAACTCGCCAGGCTGCGTGCCGAGGAGGAGGAGCGCAAGCGCCGCGAGATCGAGGAAGCGCGGCTGCGCGAGGCGGAGCGGCAGGCCGAGGAGGCCCGTCGGCGCGCCGAGGAGGCGCGCAGGCAGGCCGAGGAGGAGCGGGTACGCCGCGAGGCCGAGGCCAAGGCGCGGGCGGCGGAGGAGGAACGGCTCCGCAAGCAGGCCGAGGAAGAGGCCCGGCTGCGCGCGGAGGCGGAGGAACGCCGCCGCGAGAAGCAGCGCAAGGCGGAAGAGGCGCTGCTGCGGGCGGAGGAGGCGCGGGCGGCTGCGACGGCGGCATCGGCGGCCTCCGCGGCGGCGGCTGCGGTGCGGAGGCCGGAGCCGGACAACGAGACGACGTTGCAGACTCCGGTCGTACGGCTGGACATGACGAAGGACGAAGCGCCGAGGGCATCCGACACGAGGGCGCCTGATACGCGTACGCCCGGCACGCGTACGCCCGGCACGCGTACGCCCGGCACGCGTACGCCCGGCACGCGTACGCCTGACACGCGTACGCCCGACATGGAGGAGACGACGGTGCTGCCGCAGTCGCCGAAGCCTCCGGCGGGCGGGGCGACGGACGAGACGGCGGTGCTTCCGGCTGTGCAGGACACGGGCGGCGGCACGGGCTCTGGTGCTGGTGCTGGTGCTGGTGGTGCTGGCGCGAGCTCAGGCGCCGGTGCCGGTACGGGCTCGGGTGCGGCCGGTCGGGTTCCGCCGGGGTACTTCCGTGACGAGGCGGGGGAGGACCGGACGCGGGAGCTTCCGCAGTTCGACCCGGACAACCCGGGTGGTGGCGGACCGGAGCGTGCGGAGCGCTCCGGCCGTGACCGGCCGCGTCGGCGGTCGGACTGGGCGGAGGAGACGCCGCTGGACGACCTGCCGTCGCTCGCGGACGAGCTGCTGGGCGGGCCGGACGAGGGGGACGAGGGCAAGGGCCGGGGCAAGGGCCGCCGTCCCTGACGGGGCGGGCTCCGGTCTCCCCGTGACGGGTCAGGCTCCGGCCCCCCCGTGACAGGGCAGGCTCCGACCCCTCCCCACCTTGGCCCGGTCACCGTTGTCAGTGGCGTCGCCCACAATGGAGGCCGGGCCCCCGTACCGGGGCCGTGAGGGTGTGAGGTGGGAGCGGTATGACCGTATGGGACGACCTGGTCGGGCAGGAGCGCGTCCAGGAGCAGCTGGCCGGCGCGGCCAGGGACGCCGATGCGCAGGTCACCACCCAGTCCGAGGGCGGGACCGCCGCGGACGCGTCGAAGATGACGCACGCCTGGCTGTTCACAGGACCGCCCGGCTCCGGCCGCTCCACCGCCGCCCGTGCCTTCGCCGCCGCCCTCCAGTGCACCAGCCCCGACCGTGCGATGGGCGGCATCCCCGGCTGCGGGTTCTGCGACGGCTGCCACACCACCCTCATCGGGACGCACGCCGACGTGGAGATCGTCCGCACCGACCTCCTCTCCATCGGTGTGAAGGAGACCCGCGACCTGGTCCGCCGCGCCCAGCTCTCCCCGGCGGTCGGCCGCTGGCAGGTCATCGTTCTGGAGGACGCCGACCGCCTCACCGAGGGCGCGGGGAACGTACTGCTGAAGGCCGTCGAGGAGCCCGCCCCCCGTACGGTCTGGCTGCTCTGCGCGCCCTCCCTCGAAGACGTACTGCCGACGATCCGTTCCCGCTGCCGCCACCTCACGCTCAGCACCCCGTCCGTGACGGCCGTCGCCGACGTTCTCGTACGGCGCGACGGCATCGACCCCGAAGCGGCGATGACCGCGGCCCGCGCCACCCAGGGCCACATCGGCCGCGCCCGCCGTCTGGCCACGGACGAGCGCGCCCGCGACCGGCGGGCCACGGTGCTGCGCCTTCCCCTGCGCGTGGACGACATCGGCGGCTGCCTCAAGGCCGCCCAGGAGCTGGTCGACGCGGCGGGCGAGGACGCCAAGCAGGTCGCGGAGGATGTCGACGAGAAGGAGACCGAGGACCTGAAGGCGGCCCTCGGCGCCTCCTCCGGCGGCCGGATGCCGCGCGGTACCGCGGGTGCGATGAAGGAGCTCGCCGACCGTCAGAAGCGCCGCTCCACCCGTACCCAGCGCGACAGCCTCGACCTCGCGCTCACGGACCTGACCGGCTTCTACCGCGACGTCCTCGCCCTTCAGCTCCGCTCGTCGGTGGCCCTCGCCAACGAGGACGTGCGGGACTCGCTGGACCGCATCGCCCGCGACTCCACCCCCGAGCGCACCCTCCGCCGCATCGAGGCGATCATCGCCTGCCGCCAGGCCCTGGACCGGAATGTGGCACCGCTGCTGGCCGTCGAGGCGATGGCGGTGTCCCTGCGGGCGGGCTGAGGAGGGGGAAGGGGCTGTTTCCGTTACCCGGCCGCGGGCCGGTGGCCCAGTACGGCTGTGCAGTCCTGACGGGCTGCGGGGCTCAGCAGGGGACCGAACCTGGTGAACAGGTGCAGGAGGTCTGCTCCCCAGCGTTCGCGGAAGGCGGTGTCGACGCGCGCGATGTCGAGTTCGTTGGCCGCGGTGAGTTCCGCGAAGTCCTGCTTCTCCTGGAGGGCGGGGGCGCGGCCGAGGCCGGTGAACCTGTCCGTGAAGCGCATGGCGGGGTCGGTGAGTACGGGGTACGTGGCCTGCCTGTCGCAGCTCGCGTAGAGGTGCACGACGGCCTCGGCCTCGGGGCCGATCACGGCCCTCAGCGGTTCGCGCCGGTCGGGTGGCAGCAGGACGGGGGCGAAGCCGTCGGTGCCGTAGAACGCGTGGCACAGGCCCGCGAGTTGCAGTGCCGGCCGGGCACCCCAGCGGGCGAGCTGCTGTTGTACGCGCACCAGGTGGGCCAGGAGGGTGCCGCCGGGGTGGTCGAGGGTGTCGGCACCGTGCTCGCGCAGGAGCCGTAGGGCGGCGCGGGCGGCCGGGTCGGCCGGGGCGGCGTGTCCGACACGTTCAGCGTGACCGACACGTTCAGCGTGTCCGACACGTTCAGCGTGTCCGACACGTTCAGCGTGTTCAGCGTGGACGGTGAGTTCAGCGTGGTCCGTGAGTTCGGCATCGGGGCTCATCGGTGGCTTCCTCGCAGATCATTCGGAGGGGTCGGCACCCGGCAGGCCCCCGCACACCGTCCGGAGCGGTGCGAGGGAGTCGGCCGGGTTGCCGCCTTGGGCCCGAAAAGGATCGTCCCGCCTGCCCAACACTCAAGTCAATCCTAGGGTTTCCTTGCCTGCCTCCAAGCTGTAGCTTCACCGCCCATGACCCTCGACGACCTCCGCGTCTTCGTCGCCGTGTGCCGCAGCGGCAGCCTCAGCGCCGTCGCCCGCGAGCTGTGCTGCACGCAGTCCGCGGTGAGCCAGCACATCAAGCGCCTGGAACGGGAGACCGGCATCGCACTGCTGGAGCGCCATCCGCGCGGAGTGGTGCCGACCCCGGCGGGACAGCTCCTGCACAGCGCGGCTGCTGGTGGTCTTGGCGACATCGACCACGCCCTGCGCCGCCTGCGTGACCTGGTGCGCGGCGAGGGCGGCTCGGTGCGGATCACCACCGGCGCGACCACGGTCCGCCACTTCATGTCCGATGCGGTGGTCGCCTTCCGCCGTCAATTCCCGAACGTCAGCCTGGAGTTCCGGACCACGCACTCCAGCCGCGACTGCTTCGACGCGCTCCTCGCGGGCGGTCTCGACCTTGCCTGGATCACCCTGGGCGAGCCGGTCCGCGGCATCGAACAGCGTCCCGTCGTCGAGCTTCCCTGGGTGCTCGCCGTAGCCGCCGACGACCCGCTCGCCGCCAAGTCCCGTATCGACATGGCCGACTTGGCGCACATCCGCCTGATCGGCCTGCCCGAGAACGCCACTTCCCGCTCCCGCCTGGACACCTGGTTCGCGGCGTCCGGCATCGAGCCGACCTCCGACACCAGCGTCGCCGACTGGGACACCGCGATCCTGCTGGCCGAACTCGGCCTGGGCCACGCGGTCGTCCCCGACCTGCCGGGCTGGCACGGCCCCGCCCACCCCCACCTGCGGCTTGTCCCCGTTCCCGACCTTCCCACGCTCTGGACGGGCTGGGCGGTACGCCGCTGGGAAGCCCTGTCCCCGCTCGCCCGCGCCTTCGCCGACACGGTGGAGGAGAGCTGCGGCGAGATCTTCCCGCCAGGCCCCGCGGACGCGCCTGGATGAGGCACCGCACGAGCTACCGCAGCAGGCATGTGCCCGGTGGTGAGCCCTCAAGCTCCCTGATTGACCGCCTCACTCGTACGGGCAACTACGCGCACCCGAGGCGCACCCCGAGTGACAGTCCCACTACGCTCCGGACATGGATACCAGGCGCCTGCTCCTCACCTCCGCCACCCTGTTCGCCACGACCGGCCTCCTGCTCGGCTCCTCCGGCTGTTCGTCCGGAACGATGGCGTCCCCGTCGTCGAGCCGTACCGTGTCCACCTCCGCGCAGGGGCCGGCCCAGGGCGAGGACCGGGCGGCCCTCGCCCCGTACTACACGCAGAAACTGAGCTGGCGGGCGTGCGGCGTCCCCGGCTTCGAGTGCTCGACCATGAAGGCGCCGCTCGACTACGCCAAGCCCGGCGAGGGCGGCGGCGGCGACATCAAGCTGGCCGTTGCCCGCAAGAAGGCCACGGGTCCGGGCAAGCGCATCGGATCGCTGCTGGTCAACCCGGGTGGACCGGGCGGTTCCGCGATCGGCTACCTCCAGGCCTACGCCGGAATCGGCTATCCGGCCCCGGTCCGCGCCCGCTACGACATGGTCGCCGTCGACCCCCGAGGCGTCGCCCGCAGCGAGCCCGTCGAGTGCCTGACGGGACCCGAGATGGACGCGCACACGCAGGTCGACCAGACCCCTGACGACGCCGCCGAGATCAACCAACTCTCCAAGGCGTACGAAAAGTTCGCCGCGGGCTGCGAGCAGCGCTCGAAGCGCGTCCTCCCGCACGTCTCCACCGTCGAGGCGGCCCGCGACATGGACGTCCTGCGCGAGGTACTCGGCGACGAGAAGCTCCAGTACGTGGGTGCCTCGTACGGCACCTTCCTGGGTGCCACCTACGCCGAACTCTTCCCCGGCCGCACCGGCCGCCTGGTCCTCGACGGCGCCATGGACCCCTCCCTCCCCGCCCGCGAGATGAACCGCGACCAGACCGCCGGATTCGAGACCGCCTTCCGGTCCTTCGCCGCCCACTGCGTCAAGCAGCAGGGCTGCCCCCTCGGCACGGGCACCCCCGCCGAGGCCGGCACCCGTCTCAAGGCCCTCTTCGCCGCGCTCGACGCCAAGCCCGCCCCCACCAAGGACAAGAAGCGCCCGCTCGGCGAGTCCCTCGCCACCACGGGCGTGATCGCCGCGATGTACGACGAGGGGGCGTGGCCGCAGCTCAGCGCCGGTATCAAGGCCGCCCAACGGGGCGACGGAAACGGCCTCCTGACCCTCGCCGACAGCTACTACGAGCGCGATGCGAACGGCAAGTACGCCAACCTCATGTACGCCAACACGGCCGTCAACTGCCTCGACCTCCCCCCTGCCTTCTCGTCCTCCTCGGACGTCCGGTCCGCCCTCCCCTCCTTCGAGAAGGCCTCCCCGGTCTTCGGCGAAGGCCTCGCCTGGGCCTCCCTGAACTGCGCCTCCTGGCCGGTCGAGGCCACCGGCAAGCCCCACCGCATCGAGGCGAAGGGCGCTGCCCCGATCGTCGTGGTCGGCACCACGCGCGACCCCGCCACCCCGTACAAGTGGGCCGAGTCCCTCTCCGGCCAGCTCGCCTCCGGCACGCTCCTCTCGTACGACGGCGACGGCCACACCGCGTACGGCCGCGGCAGCGACTGCATCGACACGGCGATCAACACCTACCTCCTGGAGGGCACCCCTCCCAAGGACGGCAAGCAGTGCTCCTGATCCCTCCGCGCCCCTCTCCCCACCCCCTTCCCGCGCCCTCCCCGACCCCCGTCTGACCTGCCCGGAGTCCACCGTTCCGGGGGTGTGCGGAGCACCCCCGGAAACTGTGTAGACTTGGCTCCGCTGCTGATCGCACCATGGTGTGAACGGCAGCGATGCCGCCTTAGCTCAGCTGGCCAGAGCAACGCACTCGTAATGCGTAGGTCTCGGGTTCGAATCCCGAAGGCGGCCCGGATCAGCCCCAGGACTCACTCGCCGTGACCTGGGGCTTTTTCATGTCCGGTCGGTGCTGAGGACCTGGTGCGGCTTGCCCTTCGGGGGCTCCCTTCTCGTGTTGGTGCGGACGACCTCGACGCCCCGTGCCGCATTCGCCGCGGTCAGGGTGTGCGGTCCTGTGACGGCGGGGGTGGGCAGGGCGTAGCCGTCGGGGACGGCGGTTTCGCGGAGGTGGTAGGCGCCGAGGGGGAGGCCGGTGAAGGCGCATCGGCCGCCCCGGTCCGTGGCGCAGCCGGGGCCGGTGAGGGTGTCGGGGCGGGGGCCTGAGGTTTGCAGGCCGGGGGTGTTGTTGGTCTCGCGCCAGAGCTGGAAGACCGCGCCCGGGAGGGGGCGGCCGGTGGTGGCGTCCCGTTTGAGGACGGTGATGCGGCCCAGGACCGGGCGGACGGGCTGGTTGTGGGCGGTTGCCGTGATGCCCTGCGAGGCGTTGTCGACGGTCAGGGTCAGGGGGCCGACGATGCCCGGGCGCGGCAGGACGTATCCGGCGGGGGCCCGGAGCTCCTGCCAGTAGTAGGTGCCGAGGGCGAGTTCGGCGCTGCGGCAGAGGCCGTCGGTGCCTGTGGTGCAGGGGGTGCCCAGTGCGGTGTCCGAGGGCTGGAGGCCCGGGGTGCCGTTGGTTTCGTGCCAGAGCTGGAAGACCGCTCCGGCGAGGGGCCTGCCGGTGGCGGCGTCCTTCTTGACGACGCCGACCTTGCCGGTGGGCGGGATGTAGTAACCGGCGTCGTGGGTGTGGTCGTTGGCGCCGGCGCCTGCTGTGGTGAGGACTTCGGTCTGGGTCTTCGGGTCGGGGTTGGAGTCGATCGAGCGGTTGGTGCCGCGTTCCTTCGCCGTCGGTACGAGGTCGGCGGGGGAGGGACGTTCGGGGATGCCGCTGGTGTCGGCGGTCGTCACGTCGAACCTGATGCGGTACGTCGTCCTCGGTTCGACCTGGAAGTAGTACTCGCCGCGGGCGTTGGTGGTGGTCGTTCTCAGGACGTTGCCGTCCTTGTCCATCAGGGTGACCGTCGCTCCGGGGACGGCTTCCTCGGTCGGTCCCTGGATGCCGTCGCGGTCGCGGTCGAACCAGACCCGGTTGCCGATCTGGACCGGTGCCTCGTCGCACAGCAGCTCCAGGTCACCGAGGCCGTTGGCCTTGCCGAAGGTGCCCTGCCCCTCTTCGACCTGGTAGTCCTCGCTGCCCGCGCCGGTGGCGTTGTCGAACTTCCGCACACCGCCGGAGAAGATAGTCAAGGGGTCCACGATCGTCGAGACCGTCTTGGTGAAGCGGGGAGCGAAGGCGAGACCGCCCTGCAAGGACTCGGCGAGCTGGCCGAGTGTGGAGTCCCCGGGGTAGTACTCCTTCACCCCGTTCTGCTGCGGCGGCTCGGTGCCGTCGACGAAGTGGTTGGGGCAGGCCGGTGAGTCGCTGTCCCAGACCCAGCCGCTCGGGGTCCTGCACACCCGGGTGATGTCGCCCATGGCGGGGAAGAGGGAGCGCTGCGCGGTGTCGGTGCTGCCCTCGGGGGCGAGCGCCTCGTATCCGGCCTGGTCGCCGAGACGGTCCCGGAAGCCCAGGATCAGCGAGCCGTCACGGTCGAAGACGAGGTCGGAGAGCATCGGGCCGGGGAAGTTCGCCTGGAGGAACCACTTGTACGGGTCCCAGGTCTGCAGCCAGGGACGCCAGGCGGTGTCTCCGCTCACGGCGGCGTAGCCCATGCCGCGCGCGCCGTCGAGGGCGTGCGAGACGACCGTACTGAACGAGGTGCCGGACAGCTTGAGGACGTAGGCCCGCAGGTCCTCGCTCTTCTGGGAGGACTCGGCGGAGCAGGTGCCGCCGACGTACACCTCGCCGTCGTGGACGCCGATGCCGTACGGGCGCCAGTCGTCGGCGCCGGTCGGGCAGCCGGGGTCGGGGACCGGGACGATCTGGCGTGGGGCTGCCTGCGGCTTTCCGGGGGCCGCGCCCGTGGTGTCGTAGAAGTAGAGGCTCTTGGACTTGAGCCCCATCGCGTACAGGGTGCTGCCGTCCTCCGACAGGTCGAGGTCGCCCAGGCCCTCCTTGCCGACCGCGTTGTTGATCGCCATCGTGTCGCGGGTCAGGTCGGTGGAGTGCCGGGCGTCACCGGCGTCGGGGATGGTCGCGAAGACCGAGGTCCGGGCGGTCTTGCGGTCCACCAGGTAGATGCCGCCGGGGCCTGCCGGGCCGTAGGGGATCAGGCGCTTCGTGAGGGCGCCCACGAAGAGCTGGTCGGTGTCGCGCTTGTGGGCCAGGCCGTAGGTGGCGCCGATCTGGTCGGAGGTCGCCTCGGTCGTCGGCCCCGGCGAGTTGCCGGTGCGGTTGTAGGGCCAGGAGACCAGTGCCTTGACGCCCACGCTTCCGGCCGCGTCCTGGCGCTGGCAGGGCGTGGCCAGGTCGGGGTTCTCCTGGCAGTGGTCGGCCGGGTTGTGCACGCCCGTGACCACCTGGGCGTCCCCGCCGGAGATGTCCACGAACTCGACCAAGGAGGAGAGGGTGGGGGCGGGGCCGCCCGCCTGCGCCGGGCGCAGGTGCTTCTTGGCGGCCGGAATCACGGCCTCCACCCGGTACCGCCCGCCGGTCAGCCCCAGGCTGCCCGGGGCGAAGGTCACCTTGCCGTCGGCGCCCGTGACGGCCGTTCGTACGGTGCCCGCGGCGTCGGTGAGAGTGACGGGGATGCCGGGCTCGCCCACTTCCAGGGCGGGCGTCCAGCTGCCGTCGGAGTTCACGTCCCGTACGACGGTCACGGTGACGGTGCCTTCGGCGCGGGCTTCCGGCGCACCCGACGCGGGAGTACCGGCGAGGGACGGAACGGTGAGGGCGAGTGCCGCGCACGCAAGCCACCGGTGGCTGCGCCGGGAGCCAGGTCTGCGGTTCCGTACGGGCAGGAAGGTTGGTCTTCTCATGGTCCTCATTCCCACTGCTGTCGTCACAGATGGGGGAATGATCGCCTCCGATTGTCCGATTTCGGCTCGTCCTGGCGATGAGTCGCCCTCGCCTCACCCATCCGCTGCGCCGCGTCCGGTCGCGCGGATTCAGCACGGAGCCCGGTGCCCCGCGCACGGACGGTGCGTGCGCGGGACACCGGGCTATTGCGGCTCAGCAGTGGCTGCCGGGTGCCGGGGCTTCGGTCAGAGGCCGCTCCTGGCGGGCAACTGGCCGCATTCGCCGCCGGCGCACTTGCTCAGCCAGTCGGCGAAGTCGGTGTCGTACCTGGTGCCGATGGTGTCGCGCAGGAAGGTGGCGGCAGCTTCGTACTCGCCCGCGCGGTAGTGGCCGAGCAGGGTGGCCACGTCACCCGGGTGCGACTGGAGCATGTAGCGGACGCCCAGGTAGCCCCACTGGTAGATGCGGGTGGTGTCGGAGTTCTCGTAGGTGTTCCCGAAGAGCTGGCTGAGCTTGTAGGTGTTCTTGCCCGCCTCCTCGATCGCCCGGTCGTAGGTCTCGCCGCGGTAGGAGTACGAGACGTACTCGGCGAAGCCCTCGACCCACATCACGGTCGGGGTGCTCTGCCCGGCCGCGAAGTCGCCGTGCATGTTGTAGCGGCCGTCGAGGTAGTGGGTGTACTCGTGGTTGAGGTTCCAGATCTGGAACGCGCCGTCCTGGCGGGGCTGTTCGTAGGCGATGAAGCGCGGCTGGTTGCCCGCGGCGGCCGGGTCGCCCTCCAGGTACATGCCGCCGTTGTTGGTGTCGATGCCGAAGACGATTCCGGCGTAGGTCCGGTAGTCGTTGCTGGAGTTGAAGGCGACGATCTCGATGTTGGTGTTGTTGTCGTCCTTGACCGGGCCGGGGTCCTTGGCGACGTTGTGGAAGACCGGGTCCTGCTTGAGGACGCTCTCGCAGGTGGCCGCCAGTTCGGCGGCGGACAGTTCCTGGCCGAGGATCTTCGCGCTCGGACCGCACGAGTGCTTCACCGTCAGTACGGCCTCGCGCACGCGGTTCTGCAGGTCACAGGTGCCGTACTCGGCGCAGTTGGCCTTGTCGAACGCGTCCGTCATCCCCGCGACGGCGACCCAGAGCGAGGCGGTGCGGCCGGTGATCTGGCTGCGCGCGAGCAGCTCCTTGACCAACGGCTTGACGGTGTCCCGGAGTTCCTCGTGGCGCAGGAAGCGGCCGAGTTCGAGTCCGGCGTTGCTGGCCAGGTAGGACTTGTCGGTACCGAGCAGGTCGTCGTGGGCGACGGCGAAGTCGCGCAGGCCGGTGAGGATGCTCGGATCCGCCTTCACGGCTGCCGCGAACTCCGGCAGCTGGTGGCCTCGGAAGAGCACGGTGTAGGTGTTGTTGACCGCCGCGACCATTCCGTAGAACTCGTCGTACGACTTGTTGTAGTCCTTCTGGAGGCGCTTGACGACGTTGAGGAAGCGGATGTTCTCGCCGGAGCTGTCGATCAGGATGACCGCTTCGGAGAGGGTCTCGCCGTTGGCCTCGGTGACGTCGAAGGCGCGCGCCGAGCCGAAGAAGGCGTCCAGGGCGCCCTGGACGGCGGTTTTCAGCGCCGGACCGTACTCACCGACGTTCTCCGGGTCGCCCCACTGGACGTAGTAGCCGGCGCGCAGGTAGAGCACCAACTGGGCGGCCGAAGTGCTGTTGTCACCGGGGTAGTCGGCCGCGACCTCTTTGAGGGCGTTCGACACCGTGACCATCTGTTCCTCGCGGAAGAGGGCCTTGGCGTCCCCTCCGGTCACGCTGAACAGCGTGTTGATGCAGCCGACTTCCGACTTCTTGATCTGCTCGACCAGGGCGGCGCCGGTCTTCGAGGTGAAGTCGCTGACGTTGCACTCCGCCGCGGCTTTCTCCGCGGCCCGGGCCTTCTTGCGCTCCGTCGCGTTCAGCGGCGCGGGACGAGGGGCGCGTTCCGCGGGTCTCGAAGCGCGCGCGGCCGATCGCCGGGTGGTGGCGTGTCCGGGTGCCTGATCGGCGGCGAGGACGGTGGCGGTGGCGGGCTGCGGGGCGATCGCCGAACCCGTCGCGGGCCTGGGCGCGGGCTTGGCCGCGGCGGCCTCGACCGGGGTCGGGGCCGCAGTGCCGGTGGGGGCGAGCAGGGTGAGCCCCAGGCCGGCGGCGGTCACGGTGGGTATCAACAGGCGGGTGAAGGTCCTGAGGGTGGGGGGTCTGCGCATGGAAATGGCCTCCAGGCCGGTCGGCAGCCGTGCCGGGGAGCACGGCGGTGGGGGGTGCGGACCGTAAGGGCAACGGAAGTTGAGCACTTCCGGAGCTGTCATGCCCGCGAAAAGTGTGACCGTACAATTTCACAGTTCACATGGCAGTGGTAGAGGTCTGCACGCACCAGATGGAACTGATGTGTCCTCAGGGTGCGGGTGTGGCCGTTGACTTGGAGGTCACCGGGCGTTCGGCTGCCGGACCGGATCTTGTGGATGCCTGTGAAGGGCCGTCTGCGGCCGGTGCACGCGCGCGGGACGGGCGGTCGGCGCGGTGCGCGGGACAGGCGGTCGGCGCGGTGCGCGGGACGGGCGGTGTTCGGCGTCTCGCCCGTGGTGCCGGTGGTGCCGGTGAGGCAGGTGGTCGGGACGGCGCTCGGGGCGCTGCCGGACGCTCTGTGCCCGAGGGTGATCGAGGCGGCTTCGGCGTCGGAAGTCGCGTACGACACGGAGGGAAATGCGACGGTGCGGTCACTCAACGACACGTCGTACTTACGGTGACATCAGGAGCGGTCCGGCTCTTGTAGAAGTCTACGAAGAGCCGGTCTCAGCCTGCGGAGTTTTCATGTCTTCCACTCCTAGCTGACTCCGCTCGGTTGGCTGTGTACTCCTCAACAGAAGGTGCCGAACAAGCCGGCCTCCCCCCCTCGCCGTTTCCGAACCAAGGAGTCACCGTGACCGCGCACGCCCAGGAGAAGAGCATCCAGGAACTAGAGCGCGCCTGGATGGACGAGGCGATCGGGCTGGCCACCACCAGCGTGCAGAACGGCGGCGGTCCGTTCGGCGCACTGGTCGCCAAGGACGGCGAGATCGTGGCGCTCGGGAACAACCAGGTCACCGCGAACCTGGACCCCACGGCACACGCCGAGGTGAGCGCGATGCGCGCCGCCTGCCAGAAGCTGAACACCTTCTCGCTCGAAGGGTGTGTCCTGATCACCTCGTGCGAGCCGTGCCCGATGTGCCTCTCGTCCGCGCTGTGGGCGCGGGTCGACCGGATCGTCTTCGCCGCCGACCGGGACGATGCCGCGGTGGCGGGGTTCGACGACCGCAAGTTCTACGACCTGTTCGAGAAGAAGCCCCAGTCGATGTGGCCGGCCCAGATCGTGCAGCTGGAGGTGGAGAACCGGACGGCGCCCTTCGACGCGTGGCTGGCGAAGACGGACCGCGTCGACTACTGACGTGCCGCACCGAAGTCCGGGCTCATGGGAAAACCCCGGGTCGCGCCTGCCGCGACCTGGGGTTTTCCGTGTCCGGTGGCCTGTTTACGCCATGTCCTGCGGGTACCAGCGCAGCTCGACCGTGTTCCCGTCCGGGTCCTGCACGTAGAGGGACTGGGCGGAGCCGCGGGCGCCGAAGCGGGGGACCGGGCCCTCCAGGACCGTGAAGGTGCCGGAGTCGATGACCGCCTGCCAGTCGAGCGGGTCGACGGTCAGACAGATGTGGTCGACGTTGGACTCGCCGCGGGGGCGGCTGAACAGGTCGATGATCGTTGCCGGGTTGACGCGCACGGAGGGGAACGGGACCTTGCCCGCCCGCCACTCCTCCACGCGGACCGGCTCCAGGCCGAGGGGGCCCGTGTAGAAGGCGAGGGAGCGTTCGACGTCCTGGACGTTGAGCACCAGGTGGTCGAAGTCCTTCACGCGCAGTTGAGGCAGAGACAGAGACATGCGGGGAATCAAGCAGGGGGAGGGTCGGCTGTCAATGCCCGGGCAGGTGGGACGGCCTGGGGTTTTCCGGTGCGTACGGGCGGCCGGCCGGGTGGTCGGGCGGTCAGGAGGGCGGTCGCCCGTGGTCAGGAAGGCGGACGCTGGGTCCAGACCTCCAGTTCGGGGCGGCCGTTGGAGGCGGCGATACGGTCCGTGCGGCTCCAGCGCCAGGCTTCGTACGCCGCCTTGGCCGCCGTGTTGGAAGGCTCGATGAACGTGGTGACGAGCTCGGCGTCGACCCGTACGAGCAGGCGTTCCTGAAGGCGCTCGGCGACCTTCTGGCGGCGGTGGGACGGGGCGACCATCAGATCGGCCACGTTGAACACCCGTCCGGAGTCCGCGAGCTGGCCGATCTCGGGCGGTGCGATGTCATGGCGTCCGTACCACCAGGAGCCCTGCCGGTCGGGGAGATAGCCGTAGATGCAGCCGACCAGGGTGGCGGCGGTACTGGCGATCAGGAGGTCGAAGCCCGGGCGCTGGACGTCGGCCGCGAAGCGGGTGAGGAACGCGTCACGGTCGGGGCAGGCCGGGTCGTCGGGGGGCACCGTGTCGTACGGATTGCGCCTCGGGGGAATGCTGCTGCGGGGCGTGCCGCTGTTGTCGCGGTACGTCAGTTCGTACAAGTCCGCGATGGAATCCCGCTGTTGGTCGGCCTGCCACCTGCTCAGCCGACGGAAGAAGACCTCTGCCACTGCTGCCATGCCCACAGCGTGACAGTGCGGAGCGGGTTGTGGAAGCAGGACCTACGCCGACTGCCCGAGTGCCGCCTCCAGCGCCGCCTCTATCTGGGCGGTGACCTCGGCAGCGGGCAGCGGGCGGCCGGCCCGGTCGAAGCCGTGGATCGAGGTCTCGCCGAGGCGGACCGTGGGGGTGCCGCGGACTCCGCTGCGGCCGAAGGCCTCGGCGACCGCGACCGCCCACGGGACGTACGTACCGGAGATGGTCGCCTCGCGGAAGGCGGGCGCGACCAGGCCCACGGACTCGCCGACGCGCAGGACCACCGAGGAGTCGCCGTAGGAGTCGACGCTCTCGTCGGGCTGCTGGGCGTAGAGGGCCTCGTGCAGGGTCTTGAAGTCCTGCTGGCTCTCGTGGAGCGCCGCACCCGCCGCGCCCAGCGCCGTCGTGGAGCCCCGGCCGCCGAGCATGCCGTCGAGGAACGCCGCGAAGTGGTACTCCAGGCGCAGCCGGCCGTCGTCCGCGAAGCGGCGGATCGCGGCGCCCGCGCTGAGCTCCAGGCCCGCGCAGTAGGGGCAGCGGAAGTCCTCGTAGAGGGAGAGGACCGGGAGCGCGCCCGCCTCTCCGTACGGGACGACCAGCCCGGCCTCGCCCGTGGTGTGCGCGGGCGTCCGGGGCGGCTGTGGCTGCTGCGACATGAGCCGGGCTCCTTTTCGTCCCTCCCAGGTACGCACAGGGGGGCGGGCGGCGCATCCTCAGTGGGTCGCGTCCTCAGCGGGTCGCGTGCTCAGTGGGTCGCGTTCAGTGGGTCGCGTGCTCAGCGGTTCTCGGCCTGGAACATCCAGTGCTGCTTCTCCAGCTCCGCGGTCAGCGTGATGAAGATGTCCTGCGTGACCGGGTCGGGCCTGTCGGTCGCGGTGATGCGCTCGCGCATCCGCACGATCGTGCCGCCCAGGGCCTCGACGAGCAGTGCGACCACGTCGTCGTCGGCCGTCCAGCCGCCCGTGGGCTGCGGCAGCCCGGTGTGCTCGGCGACCGTCGCCGCCCGGCCGTCGGGGGCCACGCCGATCGCGGAGGCGCGCTCGGCGACCGTGTCCGCGTACGCACGGGCCGTGTCGACGATCTCGTCCAGCTGGAGGTGCAGCGAGCGGAACCGCGGGCCGACGATCGTCCAGTGCGCCTGCTTGGCGAGGAGCGACAGGTCGAGGAGGTCGACCAGGGCGCCCTGTAGCGCGGAGCCGGTGATCCGGCGGGAGGCTTCGGGGAGGGTGCTCTGGATGGTGGGGGTGGCGGTGGGTGTGGTGGTGCTGGTGGGTGTGGCGGTGGTCATGGGGGGTCCTCCTGTGGGTCGTGTGCGGTACGGAGTCAGTCGCCGGGGCGGGTGCTCGCGTTGCCGTATCCACCCAGTTGGTGGGGGGTGCGGCGGACGCCGTCCTGAGGGAGCTCGGCCGTCTCCCGGTTCTCCCGCATCTCGCCCGGCGGGTGGTTCCGCTCCGGCGCGCGGGGCTGTTCCTCCGGGCGGGGCGGGGCGGGTTCACGCTTCTTCACGCGGATGCCCAGCCACACGCCGCCCATGAGTACGGCCACGACGGCCAGCCCGATGACGAACGGGGCGATGCCCACCATCAGGTCGCGGGACGCGGCCAGTGGCGAAGCCAGCGACGAGGCCAGCGACGAAGCCAGTTCTGTTTCGGTGTTTTCGATGCCGTGTGCGTGCATGCGTCCCGCGTACCCCACACCCGCGCGGGGATGCGGGGTGGACCATTCCACCGGGCCTGCCGGGCCTGCCGGGCCTGCCGGGCCTGCCGGGTCCGCGAGCTCCTAGCGGTGATCACTTGGCGTCGGCATAGCACTCCACCGCCGCCACCGTGAACGGGAACCGCACCGGGGTCTCCCCGAAGGCGATCCGGCCGGCCAGCTCACCGGCCGCGCGGATCGCCTCCGAGACCGCTTCCGTCTCCTCCGCAGGGCAGTGCACGATCACCTCGTCGTGCTGGAAGAAGACCAGCTCGGCCTTCATCCCGGACGCGTGCAGGGACTGCCGCAGCGCCGCCAGCATCAGCAGCGCCCAGTCCGCCGCGCTGCCCTGGACGACGAAGTTGCGGGTGAAGCGGCCCCGGGCGCGGTTGTTGCGCGAGGCGTAGCCCGGGTAGCCCGCAGTGAACTCGCCTTCTGTGGAGAGCACTTCGCCCGTCTCCTGGGGGATTCCTGCCTCCCCGATGTCGTCGTCCGAGCCCACTGCCGGTGGGCACGTCCGGCCCAGCCACGTGCGGACGAGACGGCCCTCCTCGCCCGCCCGGGCCGCGTCGTCCACGTACTGCACGGCGCGCGGGAACCTCCGGCGCATCGCGGCCAGGTTCTTCAGGCCGTCGCCCGAGGTCTGCCCGTACACCGCGCCCAGCACGGCGAGCTTCGCGGCCTCGCGGTCGCCGGAGAAGGCCCGGTCGGAGACGGCCTTGTAGAGGTCGCCCGGCTGGCCCGCGACGTCCATCAGGCCGGGGTCGCGGGAGATCGCGGCCAGGACGCGCGGCTCCATCTGGTCGGCGTCGGCGACCACCAGTCGCCAGCCCTCGTCGGCGACGACCGCGCGCCGGATGACCTTGGGGATCTGGAGCGCACCGCCGCCGTTGGTCACCCACCTGCCGGTCACCGTGCCGCCCGGCAGGTACTCGGGTCTGAAGCGGCCGTCGCGCACCCAGTCCTGGAGCCAGCCCCAGCCGTGCGCGGTCAGGATCCGGTAGAGCTTCTTGTACGCGATCAGCGGGGCGACGGCCGGGTGGTCGATCTCTTCGAGCTCCCAGCGCCGGGTCGATTTGATCTTGATTCCGGCCTGCGCGAACGCCTTGATGACGTCTGCGGGCAGCTCGGGGCGGACCCTGCGGCCGAACGCCTCCGACACCTGGTCCGCCAGCTCGGCCATCCGGCGCGGGTCGCCGCCGCCCGCGTACCGCTCGCCGAGGAGCTCGTCGAGGACGGACCGGTGGACGTCGGCCCGCCAGGGCAGGCCCGACCGGTTCATCTCGGCGGCGACGAGCATTCCGGCGGACTCGGCGGCGGTCAGCAGGCGCATGCGGTCCGGGTGCTCGGCCGCGTCGTGCCGCAGGACCTGGTCCTCGTACACCTGGAGGAGGGCGTCGAAGGGGACGTGCACCGGCTGCGGCTCGAACAGCGAGGACTGCGAGCCGGGCTCGGCTGCGCGCTGCGGGGGATCGGGCGGTACGGGGAGGTGGTGGAGGCGGGCGTACGCGGCTGCGGCGGAACGGGGCTCGCCCCAGCGGCCCGCGTGGCCGAGGAGGAGGAGCTCGGCGTCCTCGATGTCGTAACAGCGGGGGACGTGCACACCGGCGGCGAGGAGGCGGGGGTAGATCTCGGCGGTGGAGCGCCAGACCCAGCGGGTGGTCCGGGGGCGGGAGCGGACGGCTTCGGCGAGGTCGGGTTCGTGGCAGGGGGTGGCGGCGGGGCGGCCGGCCCGGGTCAGTGGGGCCAGCAGCGCCCCACCGCCTTCCGTCGCGGCGACAGCCCACCGGTCGTTCATGAGATCGAGTGTGGCAGGGGGGTCTGACAATGCCCCGCGACCGGGCGGCAAGGGGGAGGGGGGAGGGGGAGGAGGGGAGTGTTCCGGTGAGGGGAGGAGAGGGAGCGCTCTTGTGTCGTACGGGCGTTCACGCTATCCACACGCATTCCCCCACTTCTGACGCGCAACTTCTCGGCAGCCCCAACAGTCACTGTGGTGTGACCGTCCGTACCGTGAAGAGGAGCCCCATGAACGTCCGTCATGTCCTGGCCGCCGCGGTGGCGACGGCGGCCCTGTCCGCCGCCGTGGCGCCCGTCGCGTACGCCGCGGGGGCTTCGGCCGGGCTGCCCGCGTGCAGTGACGTTTCGACCGGGGACGGCGGCTACGAGCAGAAGCTGATCGCGGTGACCATGTCGGAAGCGGCAGGACCCGTCGTCGCAGGCGGCGACTGGTACCCCTACACCGTCACGGTGACCAGCACCTCGGCCGACGAGCTGAAGGACGTCGGCCGGTCCGTGACCGTCGCCCGCCAGACGGAGAACGGCGAGGACCAGCCGGGACCCTGGATGGACGTCGAGTACAAGTCGAAGGAGACCGGCCGGTGGGTCGCCCTTGAGGGACACGGCGGCCCTCTGGCGGCCCTCGGCACGCTGAAGCCGAAGGAGTCGGTGACGCAGGAACTGCGGATGCGGGCCGCCAAGGACATTCCCGCGGTGATCAATTCCATCGACTCGTACTTCTCGTCCTCCGTGGACGACGTCTACGTCAATCCGAACACCGGCACGAAGACCCCCTGCCGCGGTACGACGACGGCGATGGACACCTTCGGCATCAAGCCGGCCGGGACGGCCCCGGAGCCGACCCGCACTCCCGGCCCGAAGCCCACGCCGACCGCCACGCCGACCAGCAGGCCGACGGCCACGGTGACGCCGACCGGCGGCCCGTCCGAGTCGGGGAAGCCGTCAGGCAAGCCCTCCGTGACCTTGAGCACCGCCCCTACGGCCACCGGGTCGGCCGCCCCCGCTCCGCAGCTCGCGGGCACCACGGGCACCACGGGCGGCACCGGCGGTACGGCCGACCTCGCCTCCACCGGCGCCTCCGGCGCCCTGCCGGTCGTCGGCCTGGCGGGCGGCGGCGCGGTGCTGCTGGGCGCGGCAGCGGTGATCGTCGTACGGCTCAAGGGGCGCGCGTAACAGCAGCGGCCCGCCCCCGGGTGTACCGACGCGCGCAGCAGCAGCGGTCCGCCCCCGGGTGCACGTCCCCGCACGGCCCGCCCGGGGTGCCGACCCGGCGGGCCGCTGACAGGCTCGACGCATGCGAGTGGCACTGGCACAGACGGACTGCGTCCTCGGCGACGTCGAAGCGAACCTGGCGGCGGCCCGGGACCAGATCAGGCAGGCCGTCGCCCAGGGCTCCGACCTCGTCGTCTTCCCCGAGCTCAGCCTGCACGGCTACCACCTGGGCGCCCTCAAGCAGGACACCTCCGTGGAGGCCAGGGATCCGCGGCTGATGGAGCTGAGCACGCTCGGCGCGGACGTCGTCGTCGGGTTCCACGAGTACACCTCCATGAGGGCGTACAACACCTCGGGCTACTACAGCGCGGGCGCCCTGCTGCACGCCCACCGCAAGCTGTACCTCCCGAACTACCTGGCCTGGGAGGAGCGCAAGCACGTCAGCCCCGGCCAGTCGCTGAAGGCGTACGACCTGCCCGGCGGGCGGGGCCGGGCGGCCACGCTCATCTGCAACGACGCCTGGCAGCCGGTGCTGCCCTGGATCGCCGTGCAGGACGGCGCCGAGGTCGTCGTCGTCCCCGCGAACAGCGCGGCCTCCCTCGACCCCGAGGCGATGGACACCGGCCTGTACTGGGACAGCCTGCTGTCGTACACGGCCCGCATGCTCCAGTGCTGGGTGGTCTTCGTGAACCGCGTCGGCAGCGAGAACGGAGCGTCCTTCTGGGGCGGCTCCCGCGTCGTCGACCCGCGCGGCATGGTCGTCGCCCAGGCCCCCAAGTGGGAGACCGCACTGGTCACCGCCGACCTCTCGGTGCCCGAGGCGCGCCGCCAGCGCCGTGCGGTGCCGCTCGTCGCGGAGGCCAGGCTGGGCCTGGTGTCGCGCGAGGTCGGCCGCCTGATCGACGAGGGCGGCGACAGCTGAGCGGCAGCAGCTCAGCGGCGTCAGCTCAGCACAGGCGGGCGAGCAGGGGCGGCCGAGCAGGGGCGGCTGAGCAGGGGCGGCCGAGCACAGGCTCCGCGGCCGGGCGAGGTATACCAGAAGGGTGAGCCCGACCGAGGAGATACGTTGACCGACACTGCCGCCTTTCCGGGCGCCGACCAGGCGTTTTCCGCGCTGTACGGAACGGGCGACGACGACCTCGACCTCGGTGCCTCGCTGCTCGCCGCCGCTCCTTGGGCGGACGCGGGACGTGAAGTGCTGCGCAGGGGCGAGGAGTTCGTGCGCCGCGCCTGGGACCGGGGCTGGCAGCCGGCCGACGTCGCCCGCCTCGTCCGCCGCGACCTCAAAGAGGTGCACGTACGCCTCTTCGCCGACCTGGTCGCGGCCGAGCACCGGCGGCACTCGCCCGCGCGCGCGTACGTGTCGCCGCGCTGGCAGGAGCAGCTGCGGGAGCTGGGCGTCCAGGACGGGCCTGTCCGGTGGAAGAGCGACGAGCGGTACGCCGACGCGCTCGCCCGCCGTGAGAACACCGACCGCTTCTCCCTGGCCACCGCCGTACTGGAGCTGCTGCGGCTGCTGATCCGGCTCCCCACGATCGAGCCCGTCGGGCCGGCGCCCGGAGCCTCCCCCCTCGTACAGCAGATGCAGGCCGCCCCCGGCGAGCCGCGCATGTTCACCCGGATCCGGGCCCTGCTCGCCAAGGCGGAGGCCACGGACTACCCGGAGGAGGCCGAGGCGCTCACAGGGAAGGCGCAGGAGCTGATGGCGCGGCACAGCATCGACGACGCCATCCTCGCGGCAAAGGGGCACGGGCACTGTGCGGACGGCCCCGGCGCCTGCCGCATCGGCGTCGACGCACCGTACGAGACGGCGAAGGCGATCCTGCTCGACGCGGTCGCGACGGCGAACCGCTGCCGGTCCGTGTGGAACAGCGAGTTCGGGTTCTCCACGGTCGTCGGCTTCGAGGCCGACCTGGAGGCCGTCGAACTGCTCCACACCTCCCTGCTCGTGCAGGGGACGGCCGCGATGACCCGTGCGGAGGCCGCCCAGCGGGCCGGCGGGCGCAAGCGCACCAAGTCCTTCCGGCAGTCGTTCCTGACGGCGTACGCGAGCAGGCTCGGCACCCGGCTGGCGGAGGCCACCGAGCACGTCGTGGAGGAGGCCGGGGCCGAGGAGGCGGGCGCCCTGCTGCCCGTACTGGCGGCGCGGGACGTGGCGGTGACGGACCGGGCGGAGCAGATGTTCCCGCGCACCACGTCCACGCGCGTGCGCGGTGTGAACGACCTGGCGGGCTGGGAGCACGGGACGGCGGCCGCGGACCGGGCCTCGGTGCACGGGGCGCGGGGGCCGCGGGACCGGATCACCCGCTGACTCACGCACGGACCGCCTGCCGGCTCACCCGTTGAGGAACTCCGCGCACCGGTAGGGGCCCAGCGTGTCCCCCTCGGTCGGGTCCAGGGTGACCTCGACGTCGTCGGTCCGCACCTTCGGTTCGAGTACGGACTGGGCGCGGGCCAGCGTGCACACCAGCTGGCCCGTACCCAGATCGCGGCCCGTCGCCGAGTAGGGGCCCTCGATGCGAATCGTGACGCGGGTGCCGGAACCGGTCGCCGAATAGCCGCCGAGCTGGACGAGCGAGGTGAGCCCGTCGCGCCGATCGGCGTCCGACGGCGGCTGAGCGAGCATCTTCAGGGCCCCGTTGAGATCCCTGATCTCCTGGTCGAGCAGAGGCACTCCGCGCAGCCCGCCGGCGGACGCGTAGTACAGCCGGACGCCGCGCGTCAGCCCGGTCGCGGGCTCACCCGCGTCTATCACCCCGGTCGGCTGGACGCCGCAGCCCGTGAGGGCGATGCCCAGGGCGGCCCCCAGCACGGCCACCGCGGCGCCCCTTCTACGGACCCTCACCGTTCGTCCTCCCCGGTACGCCGCAGCGGCAGCCGCAGTGTGAACACCGCGCCGCCCTGCGGTCCGTCGGCGGCGTCGATCGTGCCGCCGTGCAGCCGTGCGTTCTCCAGCGCGATCGCCGTGCCGAGGCCGCTGCCCCGGCCGCTGTCGTCGGTGGCGTCGCGCGTGCGGGCCTCGTCCGCCTTGTAGAACCGGTCGAAGACCCGCTCCCTGGCCCCCGGCGGCAGCCCCGGGCCGTGGTCGGCGACGACGAGGGTGACCTCTTCGCCCGTCACCGCGAGGGTCACGGTGACCGGCGGGGCTCCGTGCCGCAGCGCGTTGCCCACCAGGTTCGCGACGATCACGTCGATGCGGCGCCGGTCGACCACCGCGCGCACGCCCTCATAGAGGTGCGTGTCGACCTTGTCGGTCCAGCCGCGCAGCGCCAGCGACGCCCGTACGGTGTCGGCGAGGTCGGTCTCGGCCGCGTTCAGCCGTACCGCCTTCGCGTCGAAGCGGGAGATCTCCATCAGGTCCTCGACCAGCCGCGCCAGCCGTGCCGTTTCCGCGCCGACGGTACGGGCGGCCCGCGCCGCGTCCGGCGGCAGCAGGTCGGCGTCCTCCTCCAGCACCGTCGCCACCATCGTCATCGCCGCGAGGGGCGTGCGCAGTTCGTGCGACACGTCCGCGACGAAGCGGCGCGCCTTCGCCTCCTGCTCGCGCAGTTCCGCGTCGGACTCCTGGAGCGCGTTCGCCGTCTCGTTGAACGTCCTCGCCAGCTCGGCGAGTTCGTCGTGCCCGCTCACGGCGACCCGGCTGCCGAGATCACCTGCGGCCAGTTCCCGGGTGGCCCGGCCCAGCTTCCGTACCGGGCGCAGAACCGTCCCCGCGGCCAGCAGCGCCAGTACGGCGGCCAGCAGCACCACCGGCACGACGCCCGCCCGTACGGAGTCCAGCAGGGCGGCCGTGTCGTCGCGCTCGGCCCGCAGATCGGTGATCGCGAACACCTCCAGGCCGGACGCGCGGCGGTCCCCGTCGGCGTACGTCACGGGCGTGCCGACGACCAGATAGGGCTCGCCCCGCCATGTGACCCGCTGGAACTTCGTCTCCGTCACGGTGGAGGCCCGCAGCGCACTGCTGATCCGCGCCCCCGTGTCCGCCAGGGAGTCGGACGACGCCGACAGGTCCTGATAGCGGGCGACCACGAGGTTCCCGCCGAGACCGTCCGACACCTTCGCCGCGAACCGGGCCAGGGTCAGCTGGTCCGGCGGTACGTCGAAATCGGCGGCGACGGCGCCCACCCGCTCGCGGAGGTCGTCCACGGCGGCGTTCTGGGTGCGCTGGAGCACGGCGGTGCGGGCGTCCCGGTAGGCGAGCGCGGTCGAGGTCACCGCGCTGATCAGGGCGACGACCACGAAGGCGGCGACGAGCCGGGTGCGCAGCCCGCCGATGAGCCGGCGCGAGCGCCTCTTTGAGGTGGCGGCGGCCTTGCGCCTCTTCGAGGTGGCGGCGGCCCTGCGACTGTTGCTGTCGCTGCTGTCGCTGCTGTCGCTGCTGTCGCTGCTGTCGCTGCTGTCGTTCATGCGGCTCACAGCGGTCCGAAGCGGTAGCCGAAGCCCCGCACCGTCTGTACGTACCGCGGCTTCGCCGGTACGTCCTCCAGCTTGGCCCGCAGCCTGCCGACCGCCGCGTCCACGATCCGGGAGTCGCCCAGGAAGGTGTGGTCCCAGACGGATTCGAGGAGCTGCTCACGGCTGAAGACCCGGCCGGGGGAGGCCGACAGTTCGAGCAGCAGCCGCAGTTCGGTGGGCGGCAGCGGCACCGGCGTGCCGTTCTTGGTGACGGTCAGCCCGGCGCGGTCGATCGCCAGGCCGCCAGGGTCGCCGTCCTGAGCGGTGTCGGGGCCCTGCCGCAGGGACGGTTCCGCGCGCCGCAGCGCGGCCCGGATGCGGGCCTCCAGGACGGGTGCGGTGACCGGCTTGACCACGTAGTCGTCGGCGCCCGCCTCAAGGCCCGTCACGATGTCCCAGTCGTCGCCGCGCGCGGTTAGCATGATGACCGGCAGGGTCGCCGAGCGGGCGCGGACGCGGCGGCACACCTCGAAGCCGTCCATGCCGGGCAGCATCAGGTCGAGCACGGCCAGTTCGACCTTGTCGCCGCCGGGGCCCGCCAGCAGGGCGAGGGCCTCCTCGCCGGTGGCCGCCGTGTCGACGTCGTACCCGTGCCGGCGCAGCACGAGCTCCATTCCGTCCCGTACGGACGCGTCGTCCTCGATGAGCAGTACGTGCGGCATGCGGTCGATTATGGGCACCGCGACCGCCCGCGCGACGCCTCGGCGGGGGCCGATGTCGCAGGCCGGGGCATTGTTACGTTCTCATCATGTGGCCATGGAGCGGCCATCATGCGGCCCGGTGAAGGTCGGGGCATGACCCTGAAGACGACCTCCCGTGCCACCGCCCGGCTGCGCCTGACCGCACTCGTCGCGGTCCCCGTCCTCGCCTTCTCCGTGGCCTGCGGCGGCGGCGACAGCGCGGGCGCGGTGAAGAAGGACGACGCGGTCGCCGACGTGCCGAAGGCACCGGCCGCGAGCACCCCGACGAGCGACAGCAGCCCCAGCACCAAGCCCGAGGGCAAGAGCGCCTTCTACGACGCCCAGATGAAGTTCGTCCAGTGCATGCGCGCGAAGGGTGGCTACAAGGAGTTCCCCGACCCCAAGCTCAGTGGATATCTCGACTGGGTGAAGGTCAACGAACTCGGTTCCCAGCCAGGCCGCAACAAGGGCATCAAGGCGGGCAAGGACAACGTCTGCCTTCCCGAGCTGCGGGTCGTCATGGACACCGAGCCCAAGCGCGACCAGCAGAAGTCCTACGAGTCGATGCTCGCGCACGCCAAGTGCATGCGGGACAACGGCATCTCGCAGTTCACCAACCCGACGATGTCCGGCGGCAACGCGATCCCCGGCGGCGACCCGAACCCGGGGTCCCCGTCCATCGACCAGGAGTCCCCGAAGTACAAGCAGGTCCGCGAGACGTGCAAGTCGAAGCTGCTCGACGGTCTGGACGGCATGCAGTGAAGCGCCGCACCGCCTTCCTCGCGCTCGGCGCGGTGACCGCCGCCGCCGTCACCGGGGGAGTGCTCTTCCTCGGCGACGGCGGTGACGCGGGCGCCTCGGCCAAGGGCGGTGAGCTGCCGCCCGCCACCGCGACCGTCGTACGCACCGACCTCGTGCAGTCCAAGACCGTCGACGGCAAGCTCGACTTCGCGCAGCGCCGCCCGGTCAAGGCGGTCGTCGAGGGCACCGTGACGGTGGCCGCCACGGAGGGAAGGACGGTGCGGACGGGACAGGCGCTGTACGAGCTGAACGACAAGCCCGTCACCCTCCTCCACGGGCCCGTCCCGATGTTCCGCGAGATGAAGGCGGGCGACCGGGGCAGTGACGTACTCCAACTGGAGCGCAGTCTCCGCGACCTGGGGTACGGAGCGAAGCTCTACGTCGACACGCGGTACGACAAGGACACCGAGGACGCCGTCAAGCGGTGGCAGAAGTCGCTGAACCGGGAGACCACCGGGAAGGTCGGCATGGGGGACGTCGTCTTCCAGCGCGGTCAGGTCAAGGTGGTCTCCGCCGACGCGGCGCTCGCCGACCGGGTCGGCCCGGACAAGACGGTCCTGACGGTCGCCTCCACCAAGCCCGTCGTACGGGCGAAACTGGAGCAGACCGACGGCGCCCTCACCTCAAGAGGCACCAAGGTCGAGGTCACGCTCCCCAGCGGGAAGACCGTGGCGGGCAAGGTCGCCGGGACGGTGCGCCCCGAGGAGACGGAATCCGGGGGAGCGGCCCCGGCAGCCCAGGACGGCATCACCGTCGAGGTCGTCCTGGAGGGTGGGGCGGGCGCCGCTTCGGGCGAGGACGCCAAGGTGTCGGCGAGCGTGAAGTTCGTCAGCGAGGCCCGCAGGGGAGTCCTCGCGGTTCCCGTCGAGGCGGTCGTCGCACTGCGCGGCGAGAACGGCGGCTACGGCCTGGAGGTCGTCCGGGGGACCACCTCGAAGATGGTGCGGGTGGAGACGGGCATGACCGCCGACGGGCAGATCGAAGTCAGCGGCCCGGACGTGCGCGAGGGCATGAAGGTCGGGGCGGCGAAGTCATGACACCGCCCTCAGGCAATGCTCCGGTGCCTGCTCCTGCCGCTCCTGCGTGTGCTTCGGCGGCCGGTCCGGCGGCCGGTCCGGCGACCGGTCCGGCGACCGGTCCGGCGGCCGGTCCGGTGATCGAGCTGCGGGACGCCGGCAAGCTGTACCCCGGTGGCGTGCACGCCCTGCGCGGAGTGAACCTCACCGTCGAGGAGGGCGAACTCCTCGCCGTCGTCGGCCCTTCGGGGTCGGGCAAGTCCACGATGCTGCACGTCATGGGCACCCTCGACAAGCCGACCTCGGGCACCGTCCGGGTCGCCGGGTACGACGTGTCCGCGCTCTCCGACGCCCGGCTGTCCGCACTGCGCGCCCGCCACATCGGCTTCGTGTTCCAGCACTTCCACCTGTCGGCGGGGCGCGACGCGGTCGACAACGTCGCCGACGGGCTGCTGTACGCGGGCGTCTCTTTGAGGGAGCGCCGGGCACGGGCCAGGGAGGCGCTCGCCAAGGTGCGCCTGGACCACCGCTACTCGCACACGCCGAACGAGCTGTCCGGCGGCGAGAAGCAGCGCGTGGCCATCGCCCGCGCCCTGGTCGGTGCCCCCCGGCTGCTGCTGGCGGACGAGCCGACCGGGGCGCTGGACACCGCGTCCGGGGAGATCGTCATGGAGCTGCTGCACGAGCTGAACGCGGCGGGCACCACCGTCTGCGTCATCACCCACGACCAGGAGATCGCGGAGTCGTTGCCGCGGCGGGTCCGGTTCCGGGACGGCGAGATCGTCTCGGACGTCCGTACCAACTCCCGCGCGGAAGGCGCCGTCCGTACCAACTCCCGCGCGGAAGGCGCCCGAGAAGGCGCCCGTATCGACCCCTGCGCGGAAGGCGGCGCCTCGTGAAGAACGACCTCAAGCCGTCCCGGCTCTCGCCGCGCGACGTCCTGCGCGTCGGCGCGGTCGGCCTGCGCGCGCGACGCGCGCGCGTGGTGCTCTCGGCGCTCGGCATCGCCATCGGCATCGCGACGATGGTCGCGGTCGTCGGCCTCTCCGAGTCCAGCCGCGCCGACCTGATGGCCCGGCTCGACCGCCTCGGTACGAACCTCCTCACCGCGGAGGCGGGCGAGGACGTGGACAAGAAGCCGGTCGAGTTCCCCAAGAGCGCGGTCGCGATGGTCGAGCGCATCGGCCCGGTGCAGCACGCCACGGCCACCGGCTACGTCGACACCCGCATCCGCCGCAGCGACGTGGTCCCCGAGGAGCGCACCGCGGGCGTCACCACCCAGGCCGCCAGAACGGACCTGCTGGACGCACTCGGCGCCCGCATCGCCAGGGGCGTCTGGCTGAACCGGGCCAACGAGCGGCTCCCGGCGGCCGTCCTGGGCGCAGTGGCCGCCGACCGCCTGGGCATCACCCGCACCGGCGAGACGATCATGATGAACGACACGCGCATGGTCGTCGTCGGCATCCTCGAACCGATCGAGCTGGTCCCCTCCCTGGACCGGGTCGCGCTGATCGGATTCCCGGCCGCCGAGCGTCACTTCGGCTTCAACGGCCACCCGACCACCCTCTTCGAGCGGTCCACGGACGCCTCGGTGGAGGACGTACGGGCCGTCCTGGCGCGCACCATCAACCCCGGCAAGGAGGGCGGCGTGAAGGTCTCCCGGCCCTCGGACGCGCTGGCGGCCAAGGCCGCGACCGACGAGGGCCTGACGACCCTGATGCTGGGTCTCGGCGCGGTGGCGCTGCTGGTCGGTGGGGTGGGAGTCGCCAACACCATGGTCATCTCCGTCCTGGAGCGCCGCCAGGAGATCGGCTTGCGCCGTTCGCTGGGCGCGACCCGGGGAGCGATCAGGCTCCAGTTCCTGACGGAGTCGCTGCTGCTCTCGGTGCTGGGCGGGGCGACGGGGGCGCTGCTGGGGGCGGCGGCGACGTACGGCTTCGCACGGGCGCAGGGATGGACGGCGGTGGTCCCGCCGTGGTCCCTGGCGGGCGGCCTGGCCGCCACCGTCCTGATCGGCGTACTCGCCGGCCTGTACCCGGCCGTCCGCGCCTCCCGCCTCCACCCGACGGTGGCTCTGAACGCGACGTGAGGGCCGCTGGGCGCGGGGCGGCGGGTCGTGAGGGCCGCTGGGCGCGGGGCGGCGGGTCGTGAGGGCCGCTGGGCGCGGGGCGGCGGGTGGTCGTCGTGCGGGCTGCTTGGTGCGGGGCGGCGGGTGGGTTGTACGTGCGGGTGCGTCGTGGCTGGTCGCATAGCTCCCCGCACCCCTAAATGCCCGCCCCAGGGGGCGGCCCCCATGCGGAGCGCAACCCTCCGCCCCTCCCGCCACCAGCCATTACCCTCGTCCCATGAGCTGGCTCAAAGCGCTGAAGGACACCGCCCGCTCCGGGCTGACGGTCGAGCGTCAGCGGCTCGATCCCCTCATCGCGGTCCGGGCCGCCGTCGGTCTCGCGCTCGTCGTCGGCGCCGCCCTGTACCTCTTCGGCCCCGCCGTCGCCGCCAGTTCCGCCTTCGGTGCCTTCCAGGCCGCCCTGGCGACCTTCCAGCGCAGTTGGCGCACCCGGCCCGTCCTCGCCCTCGCCTCGGGCGCGAGCCTCGCCGTGACGACCTTCGTCGGGTATCTGACCGGGGCCCACCCGGTGCTGTTCGTCAGCCTGCTGGCCCTGTGGACGTTCCTCGCGGGCATGACGTGGGCCGTCGGCCCCACCGCCGGCATGATCGCCAGCTCGAACGTGGCGATCATGCTGGTGACCGTCACCCTCCCGACCTCCGTCTCCGCCGCCGCGGGCCACGCAGGAATGATCATGATGGGCGGAGTGGTCCAGGCAGCGCTGATCGTTCTCTTCCCGGTACGCCGCTGGGGCGCCCAGCGCGACGCACTCGCCGACGCCCTCGCGGCCGAGGCCGACTACGCGCGACGGCTGCGGCACGACCCCGTCGCCCCGTTCGACCCCGAGCCCCTGATGACCGCCCGCCACGCCGCCGCGATCACCCCCCGCCAGGCCCGTCGCCGGCCCGCCGAACTGCACGGCACGCGCGGCCTGGCGGAACGTATCCGCCCGGTCCTCGCCTCCCTCGCCGACCCGGCCCTCGGCGTCCCCGCCGAGGGTGAGGAACGCGCCCGGGTCCGCGAGCTGCTCGCCGCCGCCGGGTCCACCCTCGACGCCGCCGCCCGCGCCGTCCGCAAGGGCGAGCCGGTCACCATGTCCCCGGCCGCCCGGGCGGTGCTCGCCGTCCCCAAGGAGGGCGCCGTCCTCACCGGCCCCGCCCGCCGCGCGGAGTCCCGGTTGATCACCCTGCTGCGCGACGTGATCGAGACCGCCCAGGGCAGCGGCACCACCAACTCCCGGAGCGCGGGCCCCGAGCGCAGCCCCAAGGACGACACCGCCTACCGCACCGCCGCCCGCATGGCCCGCACCGCCGCCCGCCGCGTCGCCCGCCGCCCCGAGCACCGCGCCGACCCCGACGACCACCTGCACCGGCCCACCGTCCTGGAGCTGGTCCCGGTCGCCCTGCGCCTGATGCGCGGCGAACTGCGCCGCGACTCGCCGGTGCTGCGGCACGCCGTGCGCGTCGCAGCCGTCAGCGCCACGGGCTACGTCCTCGGTGCGTCCCTGCCGCTCGGCCACGGCTACTGGGCGCCGATGGCCGCCGTCATGGTCATGCGGCCCGACTTCTCGCAGACGTACTCGCGCGCCGTCGCCCGCTTCGGCGGCACCCTGCTCGGCGTCGCCCTCGCCACCGGCCTCGTCCAGCTCACCCACCCGGACACCCGGCTGTCGGCGGGGCTCGCCGTCGGCTGCGCCTTCCTGATGTTCCTGCTGCTGCGCAACGGCTACGCCGTCACGCAGGTCTTCGTCGCCGCGTACGTCGTCTTCCTGCTCGGCATGGGCGGCCTCCAGTGGACCCAGACCGTCCCCGAGCGCGTCGTACTGACCCTGGCGGGCGGACTCCTCGCGATGCTCGCGTACGCCGTCTACCCGGCCTGGGAGACCCCGCGCCTGCGCACCCGCCTCGCCGACTGGCTGATCGCCGACGGCCGGTACGCCTCCGCCGTCCTGCAGCGGTACGCCGACCCCGCGGGCGCCCCGCGCGAGGCCGTACGGGAGACCCTGCTCGGCACCCGCGAGGCACGGGTCGCCTGGAAGGACGCCCTGGAGCGGGCCGCCAACGAACCGGTACGCCACCGCGGCCTGTCCCGCGCCGCCGCCGACGACGCCCCGGACGCCCTCGCCCAGCTCGCCCGCGTCGCCATGCTGATGGAGGCGCACCTCCCGGCCCGCGACACCACGCCGGTCCCGGCCGCCGCCGCACTCGCGGACGCGCTGCACCGCGACGTCACCGACGCGGCCCGCGCCGTGCGCGAACGCCGTGCCCCGAAGTGGGACACCTTCCGCGCCACCCTGAACGCCTGGGACGCCGACGACACCGCAGGTGACGACAAGGTCGTACGCAAGGGCGCCGGGCTCCTCCTCGAAGCGCTGGACGAACTCACCGACGCCCTGGCGGGCGAGGGGCCGCGCCCCAAGGGGAGCGCGGCAGCCGTCACCTCATAGAGGCAGCCGTCACCTCGTAGCAGCGGCCGTCACCTCATGGAGGAGGCCGCTGAACGAGGACCCGTGTCAGGACCCCGGCAGCTTCGGCATCGACGGCACGGCCGTCGGCACCCCCGAAGGCAGCGCTTCCGAAGGCGCCTTGGCGAACTTGTCCTCGATGCCGCTGCCCTCCCACTTCACGGTGAGGGTCTTGCCGTCCGCCCCGGGACTCACACGGCCCTTCGTGCGGTCGGTGTTGCCGTTGGCGCACTTGAGGTCCAGGAGGATCTCCCCCGTGCGGACCGCGCGACCCGTGCACAGGTGCTCGCCCGCGATGCCCGCCATGTCGTCCTGGACGGTCAGGACGACGAGCTTGCCGTTGGTGGTCGCCATCCAGGAGCCCTTGATGTCGGCGCTCCCCGCGTCCCCGGAGGGTGCCGCGCTCTCGCCGCCACCGGCGCCCGCACTGGAGGCACCCGTCGGCGGCGCAGTGCCGGCACCCTTCCCGCCGTTGCTGTCGCTGCTGCATCCGGTCAGCAGAAGTGCCGCCGCGAGCGCGGCAGCTCCGGCACCGGTACGAATGTGACTGTGCACTCCGGACTCCCCATGTGCTGTTGCCAGTGGATCAATTGGCAGGTGGAAGGAACGCGTCAAGCTACCAGGGCGTCTACTGAAGAAGTCCGTGCGGAAGGGGGTGCCTTTAGAGGCATCCGGTTCTGTAGTCAAGGGGCAACCCCGCGTGCACGTGCATCTGCCCATGCATCAGCAGGTGAACGAAGCTATGATCCGGGTCAGTTGACACCAGCACTTCCGGGAGCGACCTGTGCACCACGCATACAACGGCATGGCTGCCACAGAGCTCCACGGGGTGGTCTGGCAGAAGAGCAGGCACAGCAATTCACAGGGCTCCTGTGTGGAGTTCGCGAAGCTGCCCGGTGGCAACGTTGCCGTGCGGAACTCGCGGTACCCCGAGGGGCCCGCGCTCGTCTACACACGGGCGGAGATAGAAGCGATGCTGCTCGGCGTCAAGGACGGCGAGTTCGACCACCTGACGGCAGGGAACTGACGCAGGGGCATGCCGGGAATCCGGCGTAGGGGCATGCCAGGGGCCCGGCGTAGGAGCCGGTCGGGAATCCGCGTACGGGCCGGGTCGGTCTAGTGCTCGCCCTGCAGCCGGAACAGCGCCCACACGACCTTGCCGTCCAGCGTCCCCGCCAGCGGGTGCCAGCCCCAGCTGTCGCTGAAGGAGTCCACCAGGAAGAGCCCCCGCCCGGACTCCGCCGAGAAGTC
Source organism: Streptomyces sp. NPDC054863 (assembly GCF_053610825.1). NCBI lineage: Bacteria > Bacillati > Actinomycetota > Actinomycetes > Kitasatosporales > Streptomycetaceae > Streptomyces > Streptomyces sp. NPDC054863. The sequence goes on from NZ_JBSGZD010000030.1 coordinate 42,006, forward strand.
GTCGCTCTCGCGCGCCGAAGGACCGTCGTGGCTGGGATCGCGCACGGCGCACACCAGCCGTGAGCTCCAGCGCATCAGGTGCAGCCGCACCGGAGGGTCGTTCTCCCGCGGAGTGTCGGCGGGCAGGGCGTGCCGCAGGGCGTTGGTGACGAGTTCGGAGACCACCAGGGCGACATCGTCGAATCTGCTTTCCAGGTCCCACTGGCACAGCGTGCTGCGGGTGAACTTCCGTGCTCCGCCGACCGCTTCGTACCGCGCGGGCAGTGCGCAGGACGCCGAGGTGGACACCGACGAGGGGTCGATGGGAGGCAGGCCCTGCCGTAACGGCACGAGCATGGTCGATCCATTCATCCCCATGCGAGGCGCTCCCGGGTTCGCGGTCGTGGCGATACGGCGGTGATGCAGCAGCTCTACGGCGGCGGTGCCACAGCGAAATGCAGCGGCGATGCAGCAGTAGTCATACGTGCGCGCGGACCAAGGTTCCCGAATGCGTACGGCAGATGCAAGGGCAGATGCACGTGCACGCGCCTGACTTGAACAACAGAGTGCCGTTTCTTGCTCATTTCTTCCTTCGACCACTTTCAGGCCCTTGCCATTTCCGTAACCGAATGCGTACAGGCTGAAGCGTTTTGGTGGCAGACTTCGGCATCTCGGGACCCTGGGGGAGGGCCTCGCGCACATATGAACGAGAGGGAGGGCCGGAGAAGTGACCGCAGGCGAGTCGAGCGGATCAGTGGTGCGCCGCATCCTGCTGGGCTCTCAGCTCCGGCGCCTGCGCGAGTCGCGCGGCATCACCCGCGAGGCGGCCGGTTACTCGATCCGTGCATCCGAATCGAAGATCAGCCGCATGGAGTTGGGACGGGTGAGCTTCAAGGCCAGGGACGTAGAGGACCTGCTCACGCTCTACGGGGTCACGGACGGGTCGGAGCGCGATGCGCTGCTCGCACTGGCCCGTGAGGCCAATCTCGCGGGCTGGTGGCACAGCTTCGGGGACGTACTGCCCGGCTGGTTCCAGACGTACGTCGGCCTGGAGGGTGCGGCGTCACTGATCCGGATCTACGAAGTCCAGTTCGTTCACGGTCTGTTGCAGACCGAGGCGTACGCCCAGGCGGTCGTCTCGCGCGGCATCCCGCACGCCACCGCGGCCGAGGTGGACCGCCGGGTCGCACTGCGCCTGGAGCGGCAGAAGGTCCTCGTCTCCGAGCGGGCGCCGCACTTCCACGCCGTGCTCGACGAGGCGGCCCTGCGCCGTCCGTACGGCGACCGGGACGTCATGCGGGGGCAGTTGCAGCACCTGATCGACATCTCCGAGCGGTCCAACGTCACGCTCCAGGTGATGCCCTTCAACTTCGGCGGCCACGCGGGCGAGAGCGGCGCCTTCACCCTGCTGAGCTTCCCGGAGTCCGACCTCTCCGACCTGGTCTACCTGGAACAGCTCACCAGCGCGCTCTACCTGGACAAACGCGAAGAGGTCGGCCAGTACGAGCGCGTCATGGACCGCCTCCAGGAGGACTGCCCGAGCCCCTCCGCCACCCGGGACGTCCTGCGCGGACTCCTTCAACTGATCTGATCCATATGTACGTTGACGGAACCTCATACTCCCCTGGAGCATCAGACTGCGCAGGGGAACCGTGGCAACAGCAGTGGCAGCAGTAAGGGATCGCATGTCCTTCTTCACCGACCTGGCGCACCAGTACATCGACGGCGAGTGGCGGACCGGCAGCGGCTCGTGGGACATCATCGACTTCAACCCGTACAACGGGGAGAAGCTCGCGGCGATCACCGTTGCCTCGGTGTCCGAGGTCGACGACGCCTACCGCGCCGCCGAGCGCGCCCAGCGCGACTGGGCCGCCGTGAACGCGTACAGCCGCCGCGACATCGTGGAGCGGGTGCTGCGCCTCGTCGAGGAGCGCGAGGCCGAGATCGTCGCCGCGATCACCGAAGAGGTCGGCGGCACGCTCGTGAAGGCGACGTACGAAGTGCGCCTGGCCAAGGAATTCCTGCGCGAGGCCACGCAGTTGGCCACCCTCCCCGAGGGCCGCATCCTGGCCTCTCCCGTCCCCGGCAAGGAGAACCGCGTCCACCGGCTCCCGGTCGGCGTGGTCGGCGTGATCAGCCCCTTCAACTTCCCCTTCCTCACCGGCATCAAGGCCGCCGCCCCGGCCCTCGCCCTCGGCAACGCCGTCGTGATCAAGCCGAACCAGAACACCCCGGTGGTCGGCGGCGGGCTCATCGCCCACCTCTTCGAGGACGCGGGGCTGCCCGCCGGACTCCTCAACGTCCTCGTCACCGACATAGCCGAGATCGGGGACGCGCTCCTGGAGCACCCCGTCCCCAAGGTGATCTCCTTCACCGGCTCCGACCGCACCGGCAGACACGTCGCCGCCGTCGCCGGTGCCCGCTTCAAGCGCACCATCCTCTCTCTCAGCGGCAACAGCGCCCTGGTGGTGCTGGACGACGCGGACCTCGACTACGCGGCCTCGGCGGCCGTCTTCAGCCGCTTCGTCTCCCAGGGCCAGGTCTGCATGGCCGCCAACCGGATCCTCGTCGACCGGTCCGTGGAGGAGGAGTTCACGGAGAAGTTCGTCGCGAAGGTACGGGCGCTGCGCACCGGCGACCCCGCCGACCCCGCGACCCAGCTCGGCCCGGTCATCAACACCTTCCACGCCGACGCCCTGTCCGGCCTGGTCGAGCAGGCCATCGCCGAGGGCGCGACCGCTCTCGTACGGGGCGCCACGCGCGGCAACCTCGTCGAGCCGACCGTCCTGGCCGGGCTGCCCGACGGCTCGCCGATCCTGGAGCAGGAGATCTTCGGCCCCGTCGCGCTCCTGCTGCCCTTCGACGGCGAGGACGAGGCGGTACGCATCACCAACGACAGCCCGTACGGCCTGAGCGGCGCCGTCATGACCGGCAACGTGGAGCGCGGCGTCCGCTTCGCCCAGCGCATCGAGACCGGCATGATCCACATCAACGACTCGACCATCCAGGACGACCCGCTCGTCGCCTTCGGCGGCGAGAAGGCGTCGGGAATCGGCCGGATGAACGGCGAGTCGACGGTCGACGTCTTCACCACCCAGAAGTGGATCTCGGTGCAGCACGGCCGCTCCGTGTTTCCCTTCTGAAGGCCTGGTTCAGGACAGCGCTTGTCCGCAAGCCGTCCTAACGTGGTGAGTGTTCGGGGAGAGTCCCTCCTCGCATCCCACCGAAGGGCGGCCATCATGGTCCTGCACGTCAGCGCCGGCGACTGCACCGACGAGGTCAGTACCCTCCTCGCCTTCCTGGACGAGCAGCGCAACGGCATCCGCAACACGCTGCGCGGCCTCACCGACGAGCAGGCGGCGGCCACGCCGAGCGCCAGCGAGCTGTCCCTCTCCGGCCTGCTCAAGCACGTCACCGAGGTCGAGCAGAACTGGCTCGCCATGGCCGGCTGCGACATCGAGCCCGTCCGGCGCACCGAGGCCGACTGGGACGAGAGCTTCCGCCTGGTCCCGGAGAAGGGCGAGACGGTCGCGTCGAAGCTCGCCGAGTGGGCCGAGGTCGCCCGGCGCTGCGCGGAGTTCAGCCGCACCGCAGACCTGAACGCCACCTTCCCGCTGCCCGAGGCCCCCTGGTTCCCCAAGGAGGACGTCTCGCTGCGCTGGGTGCTGCTGCGCCTGATCACCGAGATGGGCCGGCACGCGGGCCACGCGGACATCGTCCGCGAGTCCCTGGACGGCAAGAACTCGTACGAACTCGGCGAGTGACAGAGGTACTTGGGTCAGAGGTGACTGTGTCAGCGGTCCACGGGGATCCGGGCGCCGGGCTTGCACCTCACGTGACGTGAGGTCGCACGCTGGATCACGTACCGATGAAACCCCCACCTCAAGAGAGGGCAGCGGACAGTCATGGGCCACCCCGTGGGAAAGGTCGCCGAGCTCGCCGGAGTCACCGTGCGCACCCTGCACCACTACGACGCGATCGGCCTGCTCTCCCCGAGCGGGCGCAGCCACGCGGGCCACCGCCGTTACAGCGACACCGACCTGGACCGGTTGCAGCAGATCCTGTTCTACCGGGAGCTCGGCTTCCCTCTCGACCAGGTGTCGGCCCTCCTGGACGACCCGGACACGGACCCGCAGGAGCACCTGCGGCGCCAGCACGAGCTGCTGTCCGCCCGGATCACCAAGCTCCAGGAGATGGCCGCCGCCGTCGAAACCGCCATGGAGGCACGGAAAATGGGCATCAACCTCACCGCCGAGGAGAAGTTCGAGGTCTTCGGGGACCACGACCCCGAGCAGTACAACGACGAGGTCGTCGAGCGCTGGGGCGACACCGACGCGTACCGCGAGTCGCAGCGGCGGACCGCCTCTTACACGAAGGAGGACTGGAAGCGGCTCACCGAGGGCCTCGACGCGCTCCACCAGAAGATGGCCGACCTGCTCACCGCCGGAGTCCCGGCCGACTCGACCGGGGCCATGGACGTGGCCGAGGAGCACCGCCTGTTCATGTGCGACGGCTACTTCCAGGTCTCGCACGAGATGCACACCTGCTTCGGCGAGATGTACGTCGCGGACGAGCGCTTCACCGCCTTCTACGAGGCGATCCGGCCCGGCCTCGCGGTCTTCATGCGCGACGCGATCCTGGCCAACGGGGTGCGGCACGTCTGAGTCCTGCGGTGCGGATCCGGCCACGCCCGAGTCCTGCGGGGCAGATCTGGCCACTCCTGCGCCGTACGGGGCGGCCCGCCCACTCCTGAGCCGTACGGGGCGGTTCCACGCGGAGCCGCCCCGTACGGAACCCCTCACTCCTTGCTGAGGACGACCGCCGTGCCGTACGCGCACACCTCGGTGCCGACGTCGGCGGCCTCCGTCACGTCGAAGCGGAACATCAGCACCGCGTTCGCGCCGCGCGCCCGCGCCTGCTCGGTCAAGCGCTCCATGGCCTGGTTGCGGGTCTCCACCAGCGTCTTGGTGAGGCCGCGCAGCTCGCCGCCGACCAGCGACTTCAGACCCGCGCCGATCTGACTGCCCAGATGGCGCGACCGCACGGTCAGGCCGAAGACCTCGCCGATGACCCGCTCCACCCGGTGACCGGGGACGTCATTGGTCGTGACGACCAGAATGCCCGACTTGTCACTCTGGCCGCCGCCGTACTCCTCGATACCCATGCGAACCCACCTCTTCCAGTCGACTTCTCTCCGGTTCCTACCGCAGAGCTTTGCGCCGGTCTGTGCAGCGTGCACCCTGGGAGGGCCGGGGGAACCCGGGCGTGCACGCGCGCGTTGATACTTTTGGCCAGCCCATCGCAGACGATCCCCCTGGAGTCCGGAACCCGTGAATACGCTTGCGCTAGGACCGGCCTGGCTGGACCCGGACTTCCTGCTGAACGAGTTCGGGCTGTACGGCCTGCTGGCCATCGTCTTCGCCGAGTCGGGCCTGCTGATCGGCTTCTTCCTCCCCGGCGACTCGCTGCTGTTCACCACCGGCCTGCTGGTCACCACGGGCAAGCTGGACACCCCGCTGTGGCTGGTGTGCCTGCTGGTCGTGCTGGCGGCAGTGATCGGTGACCAGGTCGGCTACCTCTTCGGGCGAAAAGTCGGTCCCGCGCTCTTCCGGCGGCCGGACTCGAAGATCTTCAAGCAGGAAAACGTCCAGAAAGCGCACGAATTCTTCGAGAAGCACGGCCCGAAGGCGCTGATCCTGGCCCGCTTCGTGCCCATCGTGCGCACCTTTACGCCGATCATCGTCGGCGTCAGCAAGATGAACTACCGCACGTTCATCACGTACAACATCATCGGCGGCGTCCTGTGGGGCGCGGGCGTGACGCTGCTCGGAGCGGCGCTCGGCAATGTCGAATTCGTCCACAAGCACATCGAATTCATCCTGATCGCCATCGTCCTGATCTCGGTCGTCCCGATCGTCGTCGAGGTCCTCCGGGCCCGCAGCCAGTCCAAGAAGAACCCCCCGGCCCCGGCCCAGCCCGCCCACGGCACCCCGCCCTCCCACGGCACCCCGCCGGCCCCGGGTGCCCCGCCGGTCCCGGGTGCCCCGCTCGGCCCCGAGGCCCAGGACCACGCCACCCAGATCCTGCGCCCCCAGAACCCCCCGAACAATCCGAACAATCCGCCGCAACGCGGCCGTCACGCCAAGAGGTAGCCCCGCACACCGAGAAGGGGCGCCCAGCACTCGTGTCCTGGGCGCCCCTTCGTCGTACCCCGAGAAAACCCGGAACGTACCCCTGGACAACCTACAAC
>NZ_JBSGZD010000031.1:0-47879 GCF_053610825.1 Streptomyces sp. NPDC054863
CCTCCACGGTGACCGTCACCGGATCGGGAGCGGCCACCGCGGCTCCCGACCTCGCCATCGTCAACGTCGGTGTCGAGGCGACCAGGCCCACCGCGAAGCAAGCCCTCGCCGCCCAGTCCGCCGCCGCCAAGGCGCTGCTCGCCGCGGTCAAGGCCCAGGGCGTCGCCGACCGGGACGTACGCACGGAGAGCCTCTCCCTCAACGCCGTCCACAGCTACGAGAACGGCGTCGCCAAACTGACCGGCTACCAGGCGTCGCAGAGCTTCTCCGTCAAGGTGCGCGCCCTGTCGCGCACCGGGGCCGTCATCCAGGCAGCCATGGACGCGGCAGGCGAGGCGGGCCGTATCAGCGGCGTGACCTTCGACGTCGCGGACCCCGCCGCGCTGCGCGCCGTGGCACGCAAGGCGGCCTTCGAGGACGCCCGCAGCAAGGCGGCCCAGCACGCGAGGCTCAGCGGTCGCGAGCTCGGCAGGCTGATCTCGATCGTGGAGTCCGACGCCGGTCGGCCGACCCCGGTGGACGTGCCCCCGGGAGCCGCTGCCGACGAGCCCTCCGTGCCCGTAGCCCCCGGCCAGATCCAGGACGAGGTCACCGTCACCGCGGTCTACGAACTGGACTGACCCCACCCCACGGCTCGTGCACCCCGCACGGCTCGTGCACCACGTGAGGCTTCGTGCACCACGTGAGGCTTCGTGCACCACGTGAGGCAGGAACGGCGCGCACGGCACATCATGACGGAACGGTCCGGGCATACCACCGGGCCCGCGACCGTTCTGTACACAGTCGCCCCGTGCCGTGCGGCGCCCCGTAACGGCCCCGTTCCCCGGCCGTCGAACACGGTGCACATAATGGAATGAAGCCGACCCCCTTGGAGGTGCCGTGACCAGCGCGGATTCCCCGCAGAAGTCGCTGCGTGCGCAGTTGCGCGGACTGCGGACCGCGGCGTTCGGAGCCGACCCGGCGGGGGAGCGCATGGCGCGCATCCGCCGTTCGCCGAACTTCGCCGACGGCGTCTTCCAGAATCCCGAGGGCACCCGGGGGGACCGGCCCTCGTCCGGATCCATGGCCGGCCTCATGAAGACGTACTTCCGCAAGGAGGAGCGCGTCCTGCGCGCCCCGGCGGGGACCGTCCCGGTGTACGCGACCACCCTCGCCGACATCGCCGAGCCGCCCGCCTCCGGGCTCCGCCTGACCTGGATGGGCCACTCCACCGTCCTCGCCGAGATCGACGGGCGGCGGGTGCTCTTCGACCCGGTCTGGGGCGAGCGCTGCTCCCCGTTCGGCTTCGCGGGCCCCAAGCGGCTGCACCCCGTGCCCGTACCGCTGCGCTCGCTCGGCGAGGTCGACGTCGTCGTCATCTCGCACGACCACTACGACCACCTCGACATGCCCACGATCCGTGCGCTCAAGGCGACCGGCGCGCTCTTCGCCGTGCCGCTCGGCGTCGGTGCCCACCTGGAGCACTGGGGCGTACCGCAGAGCCGGATCCGCGAACTGGACTGGAACGAGACCACGGACGTCGCCGGGATCAGCCTCACCGCCACCCCCGCGCGGCACTTCTGCGGCCGGGGACTGCGCAACCAGCAGCACACCCTCTGGGCGTCCTGGGCGGTCGCGGGCCCCGAGCACCGGATCTACCACAGTGGCGACACCGGATACTTCGAGGGCTTCAAGGACATCGGCGCCGCACACGGCCCGTTCGACGCGACGATGATCCAGATCGGTGCCTACAGCCCGCACTGGCCGGACATCCACATGACCCCCGAAGAGGGCATGCGGGCCCACCTCGACCTCCAGGGCGGCAGCCCGCGCGGCATCATGCTGCCGATCCACTGGGGCACCTTCAACCTCGCCCCGCACCCGTGGGACGAGCCCGCCGAGGGCACTCTCACCGCGGCTGCCGAGGCGGGGGCGCGGATCGCCGTGCCGTGCCCCGGAGAGCCTTTCGAACCCACGTCGGACGTGGTCCCGTCGGCGCCCTGGTGGCGCGGCGTCGCCGCCCGCGGGCCCGGCGGGCGTACGACCGGGGCAGTACGCCCGGTGACGTCCGCGGTCGTCGCGCAGAAGGAGACCGCCGCGTCCGCGTGAGCGTGCCCCGTCCTTCGCGAGCGTGCGTGTGATTCCGGTGAACCGGCCGTCCCCGATCCAGGGGGCGGCCGGTTTTCGTTCGTCCGTACGAAGCCTCATACCAGAGAGGGACCCCGGGCGGGGAACTTCGGCAACAGCCCCTCACCCGTGGATGCGTGCCGACTACTGTGAGTGCCCGGTGATCAACAGGGGCCCACATCACCCGAGTTGAGTGCAGCCCTGGGCGAGTGCTCACACATGTCCAAGACACGCCGAAATCCCTGGGGCCCCCACGTACCGAGGACGCTGATGTCTCATCTTCGCGCACCTGGCGCGCGAGCGGACCGCCGCGAAGGCGGGCGGCACGGCCGGCCGGGGGCACGTACCCCCGTGGCGTCCACCCCCGAAGCGCACCTGCGCTCCCACCTGCTGCGCGCCGCCGTGCTTCCGGCGGTCGTCGTCGCACTGAGCGGGGCGGGCGCCGTGCTCCACACGGTCCGCACCACCGGAGCCCGGCCCACGCAGGGCCTGTGGGCGGGCCTCGCCGTGGCCGCCGTGCTCGCCGCCCTCGCGGTCCTCGTGGCCGTGCTCGCCGCCCACCGCGCCGCCGGATCCGTGTACGTACGGTGCAACGAACTGCGCCGCACCAGCGCCCGCAGCCAGGACGAACTGCGGGCCGTCGTGGACGGGCTGCGGCGCGGCGAGAGTCCCGACATACGGCGCACCGTCCCGGCCGTCGCCCCTCGTACGGGTGATGAATTCGACCTTCTGGCACAGGAGATGGGGCGCGGGCACGACGCCGCGGTGACCGCCGTCGTCCAGGCGTCGCAGTTCTCCAGCAGCGCGGGCACCGACCAGAAGGTCGAGGTCTTCGTCAACCTGGCCAGACGCCTCCAGTCCCTGGTGCACCGCGAGATTCAGCTCCTCGACGAACTGGAGAACGAGGTCGAGGACCCCGACCTGCTCAAGGGCCTCTTCCACGTCGACCATCTGGCCACCCGCATCCGCAGGCACGCCGAGAACCTCGCCGTGCTCGGCGGGGCCATCTCGCGCAGGCAGTGGAGCAACCCGGTCAGCATGAGCGAGGTGATGCGCTCCTCGATCGCGGAGGTCGAGCAGTACTCGCGGGTCAAGCTGGTGCCGCCGATCGACGGCACCCTGCGCGGCCACGCGGTCGCCGACATCATCCACCTGCTCGCCGAACTCGTCGAGAACGCGACGGTGTTCAGCGCCCCGCACACGACGGTGCTGCTGCGTGCCCAGTTCGTGACCGCCGGGCTCGCCATCGAGGTCGAGGACCGCGGCCTCGGCATGCCGGTCACCGAGCAGAACAAGATGAACGCACTGCTCAGTGACCCCGACCAGGTCAATGTGCAGCACCTGCTGCAGGACGGCAGGATCGGGCTGTTCGTGGTCTCCGCGCTGGCCCGCAGGCACGGCATCGCGGTCCGGCTGCAGAACAACATCTACGGCGGGGTGCAGGCCGTACTCGTGCTCCCCGAAGGCCTGTTGGGCGACGACCACGAATCCGGGTCCGCCGGTGCGTCCGCCGCGCGCCGGCCTGCTCCGGTGCCCGCGCAGCAGCAGGGCGACCGGACGCCGATATCCGGGGTGCCCGCGGCGCGGGAGCCCGAACCGGCTGCCTCGTACGTACGGGAGCAGCAGGCCGCCCCGAGGCCAGGGCCCCAGGCGGGGCCCCAGGCCGGACCCTCCGGGGGGACCACCGGCAACCACCCGCTCCCCGTCCGCGGCGAGCGGAGTGAACGGCCCAACCCCGCCGCCGCGGTCCCCGGAGTCACCCACGGACTCGCCGCACCCCCGGAGTTCACCGTGCCGGCCGAGCCGGTGCACAGCGCCGCCCGGGCCACCGCCGAAGGCGTCGTACGCGGGCGGGTCAGCCGGCCCCGACTGCCCACGCGCCGCAGCCAGGAGAACCTCGTACCGCAGCTCAAGGACGGTCCGGCGCCCCGCAAGGACGACGACCGGCCCGCCCTGCCCGACCCCGGGCTGATGGCCGCCTTCCAGCGCGGCATCGGCCTGGCCGAGGCGGCGGACGTACGCACCGAGGACCTCCCACCGGAAGGACTCGCCGCGGAAGCCGCGGAGCGTACGGAACTCGCGGCACGTGCGGAACCCGCGGAGCGTGCGGAACCCGCGGAACGTGCAGGACTCGCGGAACGTGCAGGACCCGTGGCCCGCGCGGGCCGCCCCGAAGACGCCCACCCCGACGACGTGAACTTCCCCACCCCCAAGGAGTAGCCCCATGGTGAGCGATGCGCCGACCAGCCAAGTGACCGACCTGGACTGGCTGTTGAGCGGCCTGGTCCAACGGGTCCCGTACACCCGCAGCGCCGTCCTGCTCTCCTCCGACGGGCTCGTCAAGTCCGTCCACGGCCTCGACACCGACAGCGCCGACCACATGGCGGCCCTCGCCTCCGGCCTCTATTCGCTGGGCCGCAGCGCGGGGATGCGGTTCGGCGACGGCGGCGAGGTCCGGCAGGTGGTGGTCGAGCTCGATTCGACGCTGCTGTTCGTCTCGACGGCCGGGTCCGGAACCTTCCTCGCCGTACTGGCCGGGCGGGAGGCCGACGCCGCCGTCCTCGGGTACGAGATGGCGATGCTGGTCAAGAGCGTACGGCCGTACCTGGCGACGCCCGCACGGCAACGGGCGGGCAGCACGGCGAACGCCCCGGGACACTGAACGTGGCGGCCCCGCAGGACGGGCCGTGGCTCGACGACGCGGCAGGCCGGCTGATCCGCCCGTACACGGTGAGCAACGGCCGTACCCGCCCCACCACCGAACTCGACCTGCTGACACTGGTGATGGCCACCGGCGCCGCCCTGCCCGTGCACCTCGGCCCCGAGCACGTCACCGCGCTCGGCCTGTGCGACGACCCCGTTTCGGTGGCGGAGATCGCGGCCCATCTGCGGCTCCCCGCCGTCGTCGCGAAGGTCGTGCTGTCCGACCTGGTGGACTGCGGCGCGGTCATCACGCACGCGCCGATCCTCCAACACCCCCAGACCGACCGCGACTTGCTGGAGGCAGTGCTCGATGGTCTACGACGACAACTCTGACTACGGCCCCGACGGATACGGCGGTGACGGCCACGACGGATACGGTGACGGCCGCGACGGATACGGCGGCGGAGGAGCGGCCCCCGGGCCAGAGGTGTTCCCCACCGCACTCAAGATCCTCGTCGCGGGCGGCTTCGGCGTCGGCAAGACGACCTTCGTCGGAGCGGTCAGCGAGATCGACCCGCTCAGTACCGAGGAACTCCTCACCCAGGCCGGGGCCGCCACCGACAGCCTGGAGGGCGTCGAGAACAAGTCCATGACGACCGTCGCCATGGACTTCGGCCGCATGACCCTCGACGAACAGCACGTCCTGTACCTCTTCGGCACCCCCGGGCAGGAGCGGTTCTGGTTCATGTGGGACGAGCTCTCCAAGGGTGCGCTCGGCGCCGTCGTCCTCGCCGACACCCGCCGCCTGGAGGACTGCTTCGCCGCGGTCGACTTCTTCGAGCAGCGCGGCATCGGATTCGTCGTCGCCGTCAACGAGTTCGACGGCGCCTTCCGGTACGAACCCGAGGAGGTGCGCGGCGCCCTCGACCTCAGCCCGGACATCCCGATCGTGATCTGCGACGCCCGGCTCGCCAGCTCCGGAATCGCCGCCCTGGTCACCCTCGTCAAGCACCTCCTCAGCAGCACGCCCGCTGTCCCGCCCACGACCCACGGAGCCCACCCATGACGGGAGCCCACATATGACGTACGACAGGATCGGCCACCTGCTGCTCACCCCCGCCGACCGCGAAGGGCCCGAACGGGCGCGCAGGCTTCGGGAGTTGGGTCTGAGCGGGCGGCCCGACCCGGTGCTCGACGCGTTCGCGGTGCGGCTCGCGGAGGCGACCGGCGCGCCGTACTCCATGGTCAACTTCATCGACGAGAACCGGCAGTTCTTCGCCGGACTGCACACCCCGCACGGCACCCTCTCCGGCAGCGACCTCGGGGCCGCCGCGGCGGCCGGGCGGATCGGGCGCGCGATGGCCCGCGACCACGGGTACTGCCCGCACGTGGTGGCCCGCCGCAAGGCCCTCGTCCTGGAGGACGTCTGCGACTACCCGCGCTTCGCGGGCAACCCGGTCGTCGACGAGATCGGCATCCGCTCCTACCTCGGCGCCCCGCTCATCGACCGCTCGGGCATCGCACTCGGCGCGATCTGCGTCGTCGACACGCGGCCCCGGCAGTGGGGAAAGGAGGGACTGGAGACCATCAAGGCGATGGCGGCCGAGCTGATGGCGGGGATCGGGCGCCGTGAGGACGGCGGAATCTGAGCCCGGCCCGCTCCGGCCCGGCCTGCCCCGCTTCGCGCGAGGGCGTTAACGTCAACTCCCGTACCGCACAGGGGACTCTGCCAAGGGAGTACGAACGATGACAGACCTGCCCGACCCGCTCGACCTGCCCGACCCGCCCGGTGCGCGCGACCTGGCCGACCTCCGCATCGGCGTCCTGGGCTACGGGCTGCGCGGCAGCCTCGCCCGTACCGCGCACCGGCCCGGCGCCGGAGCGCGCGTCGTCGCCCTCGCCGACCCCGACGACCGCGCCCGTACGCTCGCGGCGCAGGCCTTCCCCGACGCGGTGACGTCGGCCGACCACCGCAAGGTGATCGAGGATCCGGCCGTCGACGCCGTACTGGTCCTCACTCCCGACCACACCCACGCCGACCTGGCCTGCCAGGTACTGCGGGCGGGCAAGCCGGTGTTCGTCGAGAAGCCGCTGGAGACCACGGTCGAGGACTGCGACAGGATCCTGCGGACGGCGTACGAGACGGGCACCCGGCTCTACGTCGGGCACAACATGCGGCACATGCCGGTCGTCCGGCTGATGCGCGACCTCATCGCGGGCGGTGCGATCGGTGCGGTCAAGACCGTGTGGGTACGCCACTTCGTCGGCTACGGCGGCGACTGGTACTTCAAGGACTGGCACGCCGAGCGGGAGCACACCACGGGGCTGCTGCTGCAGAAGGCGGCCCACGACATCGACGTCCTGCACTGGCTGGCCGGCGGCTACGCGCGCGACGTGCAGGCGATGGGCGATCTCATGGTCTACGGCGACAACCCGCACCGGCGGGCGCCCGGCGAGCCCAAGGCCGACGACTGGTACACCAAGGACGGCCACTGGCCGCCGCACACCCAGCGCGCCCTGAACCCGGTCATCGACGTCGAGGACGTCTCGCTCCTCAACATGCGCCTCGACAACGGTGTCCTGGCCGCCTACCAGCAGTGCCACTTCACCCCCGACTACTGGCGGAACTACACCGTCATCGGCGACGCCGGCCGTCTGGAGAACTTCGGCGACGGTCCCGGCGGGCACGTCAAGGTGTGGAACACCCGCCGCTCCTCGCACCGTTTCGACGCCGACGAGGTCCACGAGATCCCGGCAGCCGACGAGCACGCGGGGCACGGCGGCGCCGACCCGCTCCTCATCGACGAGTTCCTCCGTTTCGCACGCGACGGAGGTACGACGGACACCTCGCCGGTGGCGGCCCGGATGGCCGTCGCGGCGGGCTGCCGGGCGACGGACTCGTTGCGCGACGGCGGGACGCCGCGCCGGGTGCCGGAGCCGGACGCGGAGCTGGCCGCGTACTTCGAGCGGGGGCAGACTCCGGCATAACCGCCCGGCAGCGGGGGAGGGTCAGCACCGTGTACGCACTCACGCACTCACGTTTGCGGGTCCACGCGTCCACGCAACTCACGCCACGGAGAGAGGCAGGCCGACCCTCATGACCACCCCCGGCACGGCGACCGCGCACGACGGCGTCCAGATCGCGACGTACGCCTGGCTCCCGGACAGCGGACGCCCGCGCGCCCTCGTCCAGCTCGCGCACGGCGCCGCCGAACACGCCCAGCGCTACGACAGGTTCGCCCGCCACCTCGTCGCCCACGGCTACGGGGTGATCGCCTCCGACCACCGCGGCCACGGCGCGACCGCCACGGGCACCGGCGGGTTCGGCGTGGCGGGCGACGACGGCTGGCGTTCCACGGTCGCCGACCTGCGCACGGTCGGCGACCAGGCGCGGGCGCTGCACCCGGGCGTTCCCGTGGTGCTGTTCGGCCACAGCCTCGGCGCGATGCTGGCCCGCGACTACGCGCAGGAGTACCCGGACGATCTGGCCGGAGTGATCCTCTCCGGGGTCTTCCGCACGCTGCCCGGCACGGACCTCGAAGCGGCGGCGGCCGGACTGGAGCGGACGGCCGAGGCGGACGGCCGGGACGCGCCCGCCTCGTTCACGGCCGACCGGTTCGCCTCCTTCAACGACGCGTTCCCCCATCGCACCGGCTTTGAATGGCTCTCCCGCGACGAGGCCGAGGTGGACGCCTACGTCGCCGACGAACGCTGCGGCTTTGCCTTCAGCGTGGGCCTCTCCCTCGATTGGGTGCACGGCATCCGCAAGCTCAACGACCCGCGCCACCTCGCCCGCATCCCCGCCGACCTGCCCTTCCACCTCGCGGTCGGCACCGAGGACCCCTGCCACCAGGGCATGACGCTCGTCCACGAACTCCTGGAGGACCTGCGCTACGCGGGCATCGAGGACCTCACCTGGAAGGGGTACGAGGGAGCCCGCCACGAAATCCTCAACGAGACCAACCGGGACGAGGTCCAGGACGACCTGACGGCCTGGCTCGACAAGCACGTCTAGTACGTCCGCACGTCTGGTAGGTCCGGCACGTCCGGTGCATCCAGTTCATCCGGTGCATCCAGTTCATCCGGTGCATCCAGTACATCCGGTACATCCGGCACGTCTGAGGCGCACGTGCGCAGCTCACGGCGATTGTCAGTGGGGGCCCGTACGGTTTTCCCATGACGACTTCCGCAGACGTACGCAGGGCGGCGCTCGCCCTGCCGGACACGGCGGAGAAGCTCTCCTGGGGCAGCCCGACCTTCCGGGTCGCCGGGAAGATCTTCGCCGCCCTGAGCGACGACGACCGGTCGGTGGCCTTCAAGTGCCCGAAGGAGGAACGGCCCGAGCTGATCGAGGCGGAGCCGGAGAAGTTCTTCGTCCGGGCCGGCCACGACGACCACTACGACTGGCTGCGCGCACACCTGGCCGCCCTGGAGGACGAGGAGGAGCTCCGCGCCATCCTCCTCGACTCCTGGCGCCAGGCCGCCCCGCGCAAACTGCTCGCCCTCCACCCGGAACTGGCCGATCCCGACGGGTAGATCCGGAGCGGCTTCACCTGGAACCGGGAGCGGTCCGCTCAGATCCGGAGCGGCTTCACCGGAGCCCGAGGAACGCGCCGATCCGGTCCCGCAGCGAGGCCGCGTCGAGCCCGTGCGCCGCGAGGTGCTCGGCCATGTCCCCGTACCGCCGCAGTTCGCGCCGGGCCACGCCCAGGCCCAGCACCCGGTGCGGCAGGTCAGCCAGCGCGTCGTTCGCCGCACCGGTCGAGGTTCCGGCCATGTAGGGCTCGACCAGTACGACGTCGGCGTGCCCGGCGGCCCGCAGCGCCGCTCCGTCGAAGGGCCGCACCGTGGCCGCGTACAGGACGGTCACGTCCAGCCCCGCCACGGCGGCCAGTACGTTGTCGAGCATCGGCCCGACGGCGACGACGGTCCCGCCGTGTCCCTCCCGTACGGTGACGAACCCGCCGTCGCCCCGTACCTCCCGCGCCTGCGCGTTGCTCTGCAACGACAGCCGTACGTAGACCTGCTCGTCCCCGTCCGCGACGGCGTGCCGCAGCAGCGCCTCCGCCTCGTCGGGGTGGCCCGGCACGTGCACGGTCCACCCGTCGAGCGTGTCCAGCAGGGCCACATCGCCCGGCGCCATGTGGGTGAAGCCCCCGGCGGGCCAGTCGTAGCTTCCTCCCGCACTCACCAGCACGCCGCCCACGCCCTGGTGCCCGAAGTCCAGCTTCACCTGCTCGAAGGGCCGCTCCACCAGGAAGCTGGCGAAGGTGTGCACCACCGGCCGCATCCCGGCCAGGGCCATTCCGGCACCCGCCCCGACGAGCAACTGCTCCCGGATACCGACGTTCACCACCCGTTGCGGATGCTTGCGGCGGGCGGGCGCGAAGCCGTCCGCGCTGATGTCGGCCAGGACGACGGCGACCCGGGGGTCCTCGTCCAGCAGCCGGTCGGTGGTGGAGATGAAACGGTCTCGCATCGTGTCCATGGTGAACTCCCCTTGTCCTGCTGGTCCGTTGGCGATCGGTCCGTTGGTGATCGGGCCGGTGTCGGTCGCGGTGTGGGTCGCGGTGTCAGTTCTTGGGCTCGACGCGGGCCACGACCACGTGCGGGCGGCCCGGGTGCGGTGCGGTGTACGCCGCGTACAGCGCCTCGTGGTCGCGGCCGTCGACCGTGGTGGCCGACCAGCCGGCGGCCTCGAAGCGGGAGGCGATCCCGCCGGGCCAGCCGTGCGTGGCGGAGGAGTTGTCGACCACGAGCGCGTGCAGCTGCCCGAGCCCGGCGGGCCCGGCGAACGCGATCGCCTCGTGGTTGCTGCCCTCGTCGAGCTCCGCGTCCCCGAGCAGCACCCACACCGCGGGGTCGGTCAGCCCCTGCGCCCGCAGCCCCAGCGCCGTGCCCACCGCCAACGGCAGCCCGTGCCCGAGCGAACCGCTGCCGATTTCCGCGCCGGGGACCAGCAGCCGGTCGGGGTGGTGCCCGAGCGGCGAGTCGTACGCCCCGAACCCGGGAAGCAGGTCGTCCCCGAAGAATCCCTTCGCGGCGAGCACCGCGTAGTACGCCATCGGCCCGTGCCCCTTGGAGAGCAGGAAGCGGTCCCGCCCCGCGTCGTCGACGGTCTCGGGCGTCACCCGCAGCACCCGGTCGTAGAGCACCCAGAGCGCGTCCAGCGTGGAGGTCGCGGCGGGGCCGTGCTTCTCGTCGCCGGTCATCAGCCCCATCAGGCGCGGCAGGTCCGGATATCCGTGGGTGGCGTGTGCGTCGCGCGTGGTTGTCCTCGTCCTTGTTTCCATGGATACGACGATGCAACCTCAATCGGACTTGAGGTCAAGGCCGGCACACAGGCAAAGACGTTCGCAACCACGTCCTGAAGTGCGGTATCGTTCTCATGCGCGCTCAGCCAGGGGAAACCCCAGGTCAGGCGGGCATCGGGACGTGGCGCAGCTTGGTAGCGCACTTGACTGGGGGTCAAGGGGTCGCAGGTTCAAATCCTGTCGTCCCGACAGTAGTCGGAAGTCGGAAGAGGCCGTTGGCCGGGAGAGATACCCGGACAGCGGCCTTTTTCGTGATCCGGGCGACCGGCTCCCGGGCCAGTGCCCGGATCAGCCGGTGGAACTGGTACTGGTCCGGAGCATGCTCGGCCGAGGCCAACAGATGGGCGTCGGTCAGGGTGTCGATCAGCTCCATTGCCTCGTCGTCCGAGGTTTCCAGTTGCCTCGCCGCGTGGCGGAGCGAGAAGGGTCCCGGCCGGAGCTGAGCGAGCCGATGCAGCGCGCTGTGTGCGCGGTTGCCCAGCTGGTGGTGGCTCACGGACAGGCTACGGCGGACACTGAGGTCGCCCAGCTCCAGTTCGTCGAGCAGGTTCTCGCCGACGGCGAGCCGCTCGGCCAGCCGGGCCAGGGGCCAGTGCGGGCGGCGGGCCAGCCGGGCCCCGCTGATCCGCACCGCGAGGGGCAGGCGGCCGACGAGCGCGACGATTCTGGTGGCGGCGTGCGGCTCGTCGGCCACCCGCTCCGGGCCGATGAGGTGCGAGAGCAACTCGACGGCCTCCTCGGGGGCGAACGCGCCCAGCCGGACGTGGCGGGCCCCTTCCAGCGCCGCGAGACTGCTCCGGCCGGTGATCAGCACACCGGACTCGGCGGCGGCGGGCAGCAGCGGCCTGATCTGCTGTTCGTCCTCGGCGTCGTCGAGCATGATGAGCAGCCGGCGCTCGGCCACCTGACTGCGGTAGACCCGGATCAGCTCGGACAGGCGGTCGCAGTCCACGCCGGTCACCCCGAGGGCCCGCAGCAGCTCGGTGAGCGCGTCGACCGGGGTGACCGGGTGCGGGCCGCTGCCACCGAGGTCGATGTGGATCTGCCCGTCCGGGTACCGGCCGCGGATCCGGTGCGCGACCTGCGCGGCCAGTACGCTCTTGCCGATCCCGGCCATGCCCACGATCGCGCAGACCGAAGGCGATCCACGCCCGCCGGACCGTATCCGCAGCGCCTCGTCCACCTGCTGCGCCGCCCGCTCCCGGCCGGTGAAGTCCATCGGAACCGGAGGCAGTTGGGCCGGTGTCCAGGCCTGCGGCCGTGGCCCCGGCCGCTGTGGCAGCACCCGGCGGGGCGGGCCGGGGGTCTGCTCGGGCCCGCGCGGGGCGGCGGCCGCCGGCCGGATCCGCTGCTCGTCCGTCAGGATCGCCTGGTGGGCCTGCTTGAGGCGCCGTCCTGGCTCAAGCCCGAGGTCCTCGATCAGCAGCGTCCGGTACTCCTGGTAGGTGCGCAGGGCCTCCACCTGCCGTCCGCAGCGGTGCAGCGCCAGCATCAGCTGGGTGCGCGGGCGCTCCCGGTGCGGGTGGGCCACGACCAGTGCCTGGAGCTCGGCGAGCAGCGCCGCGTGCCGACCCAGCATCAGTTCCGCCTCCATGCGGTCCTCGTCGGCGACCGTCCGGGACTCTTCCAGGCGAGGGGCCTCCACCGCGGCCAGGTGTTCGCTGACCCCGGCGAGCGCGGGGCCGCGCCACAGGGCCAGCCCGTGCCGGAAGTTCTCGACGGCCTCCTCCAGGCGCCGCTCGGCCTTCAGCGCGCGGCCACGGGCGATGTGCTGTTCGAACTCCAGCAGGTCAAGACCGGCGACCGGCAACCGGAACCGGTAGCCGGAGTGCTGCCTTTCGATCCCCACCTCGCTCCCCAGCAGCCCACGCAGCCGGGACGCATAGGTCTGGATCTGCTTCTGAGCGGTGCCCGGTGGCTGTTCGTCCCAGAGCATCGCGTGCAGCACGGCGTCCGAGACCACCCGGCCGCGCGCCAGCAGCAACAGCGCCAGCACCGAGGTGATCTTCGAGCCGCGCAACTCGACCCGTCGGCCGTCCCGCCAGGCCTCGACCGGGCCCATCAGCAGGAATCGCATGGCGTCTCCCCCCGAGGACACGTGAGTGCGAACGCACCGCGTTCCCGTGTCACGCGGTGATCGGTTCGCGACGCAGTCAAACATGCGTCCGGAGAAACCGGCGCCGCTCTTTCCCGGACGGGAAAGAGCGGCGGACGTGGAGGGAGACGCGCCGGCCGGGGCGCCACCTCGTTCAGGTCACCCGGCAGACGGCGCGGCTGCGGGGAGGACGCTCACGAAGTCGTGCGTGCCGCTCGCGTCGGTACCGTTCCCCGCGACGAAGAGGCGGCCGTCGCCGGTCCCGGCCAGGGAGGTGACGGTCGAGGTCGTCGCCAGCGGCCCGGCGTACTGCTCCCAGCCCTGGCCGTTCCAGCGCGAGAGTCCCTCGTTCTTGGTGTGCGAGACGCCGGCGAACAGCTCGGTGCCGTGGAAGGCGAACCCGTTGAGGTAGCCGAAATAGCCGTCTTCCGCGGCGTTCACCGGAAGGTAGCTCTTGGTCCAGTTCTGGCCGTCCCGGTGCAGAGTGAAGATGCGGTCCGACTTTTCGCCACTGGCGCCGGTCTCCTTGCCCCCGACCCAGACCTTGCCGCCGCGGCTGATCACCTTGGTCCACAGGCCGTTGGTCGGGGTGACCTCCGGAACGTTCACCTGCGACCACGCGGTGCCGTTCCAGTGCGCCACGTAGGGCTGGCACAGGTAGGCCCCGGTGAGGGTGCACTGCTCCCCGGCGGCCCAGACGTCATTGGCCGACGACGCGGACACCGAGCGCAGGTCCGTGGACTTGCCGGCGATCGTCGGCAGCTTGGTGACGGTCCACCTGGTCCCGTTCCAGTGGCCGACGGTGGCCCGGTCGTCGCGCTTGGCGTAGCCGGTGTTGTAGGCACCGACGGTCCACACGTCGGTGGGTGACACCGTGGCGATGGCCGTGGAACGGAACGCCTTGTCCGGCTGGCTGCGGTCGGTCCACTTCTGGCCGTTCCAGTGGTGGGCGAGCCCGGAGCTGTTGTACGGCCCCTCCAGGAGCCAGAGGTCGTTGGTACCGGTCCCGGCAGTGACGAGGGAGCGGGAACCCAGCGCGACGGGAACGCTGAACTTGCTCCACGTCCCGTTGGTCAGCCGCCACTGCTGGCGGCACTGCCGGGGATCGGTGGGCCATCCGCAGTTCACCAGGGTCTGCCCGAACACCGTGTCACCGCCGATCCCGGCGAGGCTCTCCAGGGTCCCCGGCGACGGGACGGGAAGCTGCCCCCAGGAAGCGGACTCCGTACCGGCCGTGGCCGGCGCGACGCCGAGGCCCAGGGCGGTGCCCAGTGCCGTGACCGTCGCGAGTAGAGCATTTCGAATGCCATTGCGTCGTTTCATGTTTCTTCATCATCACGACCTGCGCATATTGGTTTCATATCGAGGAATATTCTCCCCATGTGGAGGAGGTCTCCCCGGTCCCCGCTTCGCGTCCGTGCAGTTAGCTTGTTGTGCCGCGCCTCACACCGCCGGGCTCCGGTAGTCAACTCGTCGGTGGGGTAAGCAAGTTGATGACCATGAACTTCTTCCCATGGAGGACTTGTGTCCGGATCCGTCATCCTCGCCGGGGCCCGTACGCCCACCGGCCGGCTACTCGGTGCGCTCAGGGATTTCTCCGGAGCCCAGTTGGGCGGAATCGCGATCAAGGCGGCACTGGAGAAGGCGGGTGTGACGCCCGAGCAGGTCGAATACACGATCATGGGGCAGGTGCTCACCGCGGGTGCGGGGCAGATCCCGGCCCGTCAGGCAGCAGTGGCGGCGGGGATCCCCATGAGTACCCCGGCGCTGACCGTGAGCAAGGTGTGCCTGTCCGGAATCAACGCGATCGCGCTGGCGGACCAGTTGATCAGGGCCGGTGAGTTCGACCTGGTGGTGGCGGGTGGCCAGGAGTCCATGACGCAGGCGCCGCACCTGCTGGGCAAGTCGCGTGCGGGCTTCAAGGCCGGCGACGTACCCCTGATCGACCACATGGTTCACGACGGGCTGTTCTGCCCGTTCGACCAGGTGGGCATGGGCGTCTCGACGGAGAAGTACAACAGCCGCTACGAAGGGCTGACCCGGGAGCGGCAGGACGCGTTCGCCGCCGCCTCGCACCAGAAGGTGGCCGCCGCCATGGCCGCGGGGCGGTTCGCCGAGGAGATCGTGCCGGTGACCGTACCGCAGCGCAAGGGCGACCCGGTGGTGTGTGACGCCGATGAGGGCGTACGCCCCGACACCACGGTGGAGGCGTTGGCGAAGCTGCGCCCCGTGTACGCCGAGGACGGGACCATCACCGCCGGGTCTGCGTCGCAGATCTCCGACGGCGCCGCTGCGGTGGTCGTGGCGAGCAAGGCCAAGGCCGAGGAGCTCGGGCTGTCCTGGATCGCGGAGATCGGCGCGCACGGTGTCGTGGCGGGGCCGGACGCCTCTCTGCACGAGCAGCCGTCGAACGCCATCAGGGCGGCGCTGGCCAAGGCCAAGCTGCAGCCGGGCGATCTGGACCTGGTGGAGATCAACGAGGCGTTCTCCGCGGTCGGCATCGTGTCCACCGAGCAGCTGGGCATCAGCCCGGACATCGTGAACGTCGACGGCGGAGCGATCGCGCTCGGACATCCGATCGGCGCATCGGGTGCCCGGCTCGTCGTGCACCTGGCCTACGAACTGCGGCGCCGCGGCGGCGGTCTCGGTGCGGCGGCGCTGTGCGGCGGCGGGGGACAGGGTGACGGGCTGCTGATCCGCGTCCCGCGGGCCTGACGGTCGATCGGTTCGCTTGCTGGACGGGCGGGTTCGCCGGCCCGTCCGGTGGACCGGGCCGTGGGGCGCTGCTCGGGGTGCCGTGCCCCACAGCCCGGTCGGCGCCTTCACCGGTCGGGGTGGCTGCCGGGCTGCGCGGCGGCGGGGATCTGGCCGCACGCGCAGCAGGTCCTGCTGCCGGCCCCCGTGCCCGAACCGCCGCGCGCGGTCGGGTACGCGGGTCTTGTGCTCCTCCTGGTCGGCGTCGCCGACGAATTGCGGCCGGGCCCCCGCCGCCTGCGGGACCGTGCGGTCGGCCGGACGGTCCTGGGCACCCTGGTGCTCGGCCTGGTGCGGGTCTTCTTCGTCAACACCGGACTCCAGATCTGGGCGCGCTGCTCAACACCAGGGGACTCACCGAGATCGTTCTGCCACAGGCCGGGTACAGCGCCGGATCGCCCACCCCCGCCCTGTACCTCGCGCTGCTGGTCAAGGCGCTGGTCACCACCGCCATGACCGGTTCGCTGCTGATGCTGCTCGACCGGTCCACGGCCAGGGCCGATGCCCGTCCCGTACGGGGCGCGGAGCCAGCGCGGGAGCGCTGTGCGGCACCCCGGCCGGGCGGGGCGGCCGTCCCTCACACTCTCATGCGGCGCCCGACGGCTGCGCGGGCAGGACGTGCGTACCGGACCTGTCGGTCGTGAGGCACAGCGAGCAGATGATGCCGCCCGCCGCACTGGCCAGGACGTCCGGGCGCTCGAAGGGCTGGGCGCAGACACCGCAGTCGTACGTCGTCGCGCTCGGGTTGCCGTCCGCGTCGAGCAGCGGCTCCTCGATGCCGTCGTCCGTGCGGCGCAGGTAGTAGCGGCCCTTGGTGACGATCGCCACGGCCGGGGTCAGGAGTACGGCGACGACGACGGCGACCAGCGGAGAGTACGGCTGGACCGCGTCCCCGAACAGGCCGAAGTAGACGGCGATGGACAGGAGGGAGGAGGCCAGGAAGGAGACCGTGCCGACCGGGTTGACCGCGTGGAGCATGCCGCGGCGGAACTCCGGCTGCTTCGGGGACAGCTTCAGGACGTACTTGTTGATGCCGATGTCGGTGGCGACCGTCACGACCCACGCCATCGCGCAGTTCGAGTAGAAGCTCAGCACGCCGTTGAGGAAGGCGAACATGTTCGCCTCCATCAGGACCAGCGAGATCGCGAGGTTGACCAGGACGAAGACGATCCGGCCCGGGTAGTGCTTGGTCACGCGGGCGTACGAGTTCGTCCAGGCGAGGGAGCCGGAGTAGGAATTGGTGACGTTGATCTTGACCTGGCTGAGGACGACGAGCAGCAGCGCCAGCGGCACGACCAGCCAGCCCGGCATCAACTGCTTGAAGGCGGCGGTGAATTGCTCGATCGGCTCCACCGCGGAAGCGACGCCGACCGCGTCCACGACGTACACGGCGAGGAAGACGCCGATGGCCTGCTTCAGTGCACCGAAGACCACCCAGCCGGGGCCCGCGAGGAGCGTCGCCGCCCACCAGGAGCGCTTGTTCTCCTCGGTCTTGGGCGGCATGAAGCGCAGGTAGTCGATCTGCTCGCCGATCTGGCCCATGAGGGAGAGACAGACACCGGCGCCCAGCATCACCGCCGCCGCCGAGATCCCGCCGCCGCCCGAGCTTCCCCCGTACGAGAGGAACCGGCTCACCGATTCGGGCTCGGTGGCGACGACGTACACCAGCGGCGCGACGATCAGGGCGATCCACAGCGGGTTCGTCCAGGACTGGAGCTTGGTGAGCGCCTTCATGCCGTAGACGACGAGCGGGATGATGACGAGGGTCGAGAAGGCGTACCCGGCCCAAAGGGGCATCCCCAGTGCGAACTTGAGGCCCTGCGCCATGATGGCGCCCTCGGTGGCGAAGAAGATGAAGGTGAAGCTGGCGAAGATGACGCTGGTGACGACCGACCCGTAGTAGCCGAAGCCCGAGCCGCGGGTGATCAGGTCCAGGTCGAGGTTGTAGCGGGCCGCGTAGTAGGCCAGCGGGATGCCGGAGACGAAGATGACGGCCGCGGCGAGAAGGATCGAGAGGAGTGCGTTGCCGGTGCCGTGGGTCATGCCGATGCCCGCGCCGATGGAGAAGTCCGCCATGTACGCGATGCCGCCGAGCGCGGACGCGCCGACCACGGCGGGGGTCCAGCGGCGGTAACTGCGGGGAGCGAAGCGGAGGGTGTAGTCCTCCAGCGTCTCCTTCGCGGCACGGCCTGTGTCGTCGGACTCTGTGTCGTCGGACTTTGCGCCGTCGGGCCGTGCGTCGTCGGGCCCTGCGCCGTCCGGGCCTGCGCCGTCGGGGTCCGGGGTGGGGGAGCCCGGGGCGGGGGCCGTCTTCCGGGGCTCGACGGCGGGCGACTGGTCGACCGTCACGGGGGCCTCCAATGAGGGTGGGGGTACGTGATCGGCGACAGTAGGCAGGGGGTGTTTCCGGCCCCCGTCCCGTGCGTAACACACGTATTTCGGCGCGGGCGTGGCGCGTCGGGTCCCGGGCGCCTTGGGTGCGCCGGTATACGGCGGGGCGTGCTTCAGCGCAGTACGAGCCGTTCGGCCGGGCCGTCCGCCTCCGGCAGCCGCAGCCCGCCGCGCCCGGGCGTGATCGTCCCGAGGACGCGCGGACCGGCGGCCCCGGTGCAGTCCGGCACGTTGCCGGGCAGCCCGTGCCAGGTCAGGAACCCCAGCACGGCGAAGGCGTACGCCTCCTTCGCGTCGGACGGCAGCCCGAGCTCGTCCGACGACCGCACCGGCAGTGCGCCGCCCCACTCGTCCCTGAGCGCCGCCATCAGGACCGGATTGCGGGTGCCGCCGCCCGAGGCGATCACCTCGGTCGCACCCAGCGGGCGCAGTGCGTCGGCGACCGTCCGCGCGGTGAGCCGGGTCAGCGTGGCGAGGACGTCGGCCGCGGGGAGAGTGCCGAAGCCGTCCAGGGCGGCCCGCAGATAGGGCAGGTGGAACAGCTCCTTGCCGGTCGTCTTCGGGGCCGGAAGCCGGTAGTACGGTTCGGCCAACAGGCGTCGCAGCAAAGGCTCGTGGACCTGGCCGGCCGCGGCGAGCGCGCCCTGCGCGTCGTACGCGAGCCGACCGCCGGTCAGGTCCTGGACGGCCGCGTCGAGGAGGGCATTGGCCGGGCCGGTGTCGAAGGCGAGCGGCGCATCGGGCGAGGGGACGGTGACGTTGGCGATCCCGCCCAGGTTCAGGGCGACCGGCACCCCGGGCCGCCCGCGCAGCCACAGCAGGTCCAGCAGGCTCACCAGGGGTGCGCCCTGCCCGCCCGCCGCGAGGTCGCGCGGCCGGAAGCCGGACACCACCGGGCGGCCCGTCGCCTCCGCGATCCAGGCGCTCTGCCCGATCTGCAGGGTGCCGTACGCCCGTCCTTCCGCCACCCAGTGGTAGACGGTCTGCCCGTGCGAGGCGATCAACTCCGCCTGCCCCGCGCAGAGTTCACGGTCCGCCCGCACGGCGAGGGCGGCGAAGGCCTGCCCGATCAGGGTGTCCAGGCGGCACACCTCGGCCATGGTGGTACGGGACGGGGGCAGCGCGGCGGCGAGTGCGGCCCTCAGTCCGTCGTCGTACCGTCCGCTGACCATCCCGAGCGGAGTCAGGGTCAACACTCCCGCGTGCAGGGTGAGTTCTGCTGCCGCTGCGTCGATCGCGTCGTACGACGTCCCCGACATCAGCCCGACGACCCTCATCGCAGCGGCTGCCGGTGGTCGTCGCCGCGCAGCGTCAGCAGGGCGAGCACGCTGACGACGCACGCCCCGGCCGCGTAGTAGGCGGGGATGTCCGCGTCGCCGGTCCGCTTGATCAGCTCGGTGATGATGAGCCCCGCGCAGCCGGAGAACACGGCGTTCGACAGGGCGTACGCGAGACCGAGGCCGGTACAGCGCACGGACGTCGGGAACATCTCGGCCAGCATCGCGGGCCCCGGCCCGGCCATCAGCCCGACCACCGCACCCGCGACGAAGACGGCGGCGCCCTTGGCCACGGTCGAAGTCCCCTGGTCCTGAAGGAGGTTGATGAGCGGAAGGGAGAGTGCGGCGACCAGGGCCGCCCCGGTCAGCATGACCGCACGCCGCCCGATCCGGTCGCTCAGCAGACCCGCCGGGATGATCGACGCGGCGAAGCCGAGGTTGGCGAGCACGGTCGCCACGAGCGCCTCCCGGAAGGAGGTGTGGAGGGTGGACTGGAGGTACGACGGCAGGACCACCAGGAAGGTGTACCCTGCGGCGGCCCATCCCATGATCCGTCCGGCGCCCAGCACGATCGCCCGCAGGACGTCCGCGGTGCGCGGCGATGCGCTGGAGGTCGCCTTCTCCGTACGGAAGTTGGGTGTTTCCTCCAGTCGCAGGCGCAGCCACAGCGCGACCAGGCCCAGCGGCAGTGTCAGCAGGAACGGCACCCGCCAGCCCCAGTCGCTCAGCGCGTCCGCCGTCAGCACGGTGGCGAGCAGCGCCGCCACCCCCGCGCCGCCGAGCAGCCCGAGCGCCACCGTGAAGGACTGCCACGACCCGTAGAGCCCGCGCCGCCCGGCCGGTGCGAACTCCGTCAGCAGCGACACCGCACCCCCGAACTCCCCACCGGCGGAAAGGCCTTGCAGAATCCGCAGCAGGGTCAGCAGCCAGGGGGCCGCCGCGCCGATCGTGGCGTACGTCGGCAGCAGACCGATCAGTGTCGTCGCGGCCGTCATCGCCGCGATGACCACGATCAGCGTCGGCCGCCGCCCGATCCGGTCGCCCAGCCGGCCGAACAGCGCGGCCCCCACCGGCCGGAAGAAGAACGCCAGCGCGAACGACGCGTACGTCTTGACCAGCGCCTCGGCGTCGCCACCGCCCTCGGGGGTGAAGAAGTTCGCCGCGATGACCGTCGCGAAATAGCCGTAGACGCCGAACTCGTACCACTCGACGAAGTTCCCGACCGACCCCGCGACCAGTGCCCGCCGGGAGCGGGCGGGCGGCGGTGGCGCGCCGCCGGGCGGGACCGGCGGGACGGACGGGGCGGGATGTTCGGCCGGGGGAGTCACCCTTCCTCTCTGCCCGGTGGGCGCGCCGGGGAAGCGCCAGGCGACGCGAGCGGCCGGGTGCTCCGCGGCATCACCCGGTCAGGTCAGCGGCTTTCCGCCCCGTGCCGAGACCGCGAGGGTGCGGACCGTGCCGTTGGCTTCGATCTCGATGATCGGGATCGCCTTCTGCTCGGGGGAGCCGTCGTTCTTGAACGAGATCAGCCCGCTGGCGCCGCGCACCGCGTCCTTGCCGCTCAGAGAGTCCCAGATCTGGATGACGTCCGAGCCGGTCACCGTGCCGTTGGTCTCCGAGTTGGCGGCGGCGAGCCGGATCCCGGAGACCGCGGTGAGTACCGCGTCGTGGCCCATGATGGCCTGCCCGTCGTCCAGCGCCTCCCCCTTGAACGACGTACGGAACCGGCCGCCCTCACCGAACGACGACTGCGCCGGGCCCTGGTACGCGTCCTGTCGCAGCGCCCAGCTCCCCGGGTGCGCGAGGCCGGTGTAGACCAACCGCACATTGCCGTACTTCAGTGTGTCCTTGATGTCCTGGAACCCCGCCGCCTGCGCGGTCTGGGAGGCGTCGTCGCCGGAGATCACCAGCACCTGGCGGTCCTTCGCGCACGGGCGGTCCTTCAGCGGGGCCAGGAAGCGCGGCAGGTCGATGCCGCGGCCCGCGAAGTAGATGACGTCCGGCTCCGCCGCGCAGATGGTCGACATCCGGGTCTTGAACGCGGTCGCCACCCCGGCGCGCGAAGAGTCGTACATCTCGGGTTCCGCGGCGGCCAGCCGGTCCTTGGGG
Organism: Streptomyces sp. NPDC054863; assembly: GCF_053610825.1. Lineage (NCBI taxonomy): Bacteria > Bacillati > Actinomycetota > Actinomycetes > Kitasatosporales > Streptomycetaceae > Streptomyces > Streptomyces sp. NPDC054863. The sequence continues at coordinate 21,690 of NZ_JBSGZD010000031.1, forward strand.
AAGGCGGCCAGGAACCTGTCGCCCAGCGTCTGCGTGTACTGGTCGTCCTTCCGCTTGTCCTGGACGACCAGCACCCGCTTCTTCGCGTACTCCTTCTGCTGGAGGAACGCCGCCGCGGCGAACGCCTCGTCCGAGTTGACCGGCGCGACCCGGACCAGACCCGGTACACCGCTCAGGGTGTCGGCGGTCAGCACCGAACCCACGGCGCCCAGGTCGAGGCCGGGCGCGGCGGGGTTCGCCGTGGCCCCCTCGGGTGGCGCCTTCTCCGCCGTGATCCTGCGGATCAGGCCCTCGGTGGCGTCCGTGCTGGTGCCAAGCCCCGCGACCGCGACGATGCGGTCCTTGGGCGTGCGCAGCCGGATCTGCTCCAGCGTCGCGGAGGCCTGGGCCGAGCCGTTGCCGATGTGCGCGAGGAGCAGTTTGATCTTGGGGAGGTCGCCGTACTTGTTGGAGTGGTTGGCCTCCATCTGCGCGGTGTACGCACCCTGTATCTCGTGCCGCACCGAATCGGGGGTGTTGGAGTCCTTCTCGCCCGGAACCATCGACATCAGATAGACCACGCTGACGCGGGTGTTCGGCCGGCCGCTCTTCGCCGCCTGGGCCTCGACCGCGACGTTCTCCTGGTGGATCTTGGCGAACAGGCTGCCGAGGTTCTTCCGGTCGAAGACGTACGAGCCGTCGGTGACCCCGACGCAGGTGCCCCCGACCCGTTCGACACCCGTCGCGCACGAGGTGTCCACCGGCGGCTTGGGCGGGTCGGGCCGCAACCACCAGAAGAGCCCGCCGCCCAGTACCGCGAGCACGGCGACGAGGGCGACCGCTCTGCTCCGCCTCCGCCGCCACCAGGGCGGCAGCACGACACCCCAGTCGTCGGGCCGGGGGCGGGACCTGCTCCAGGGTCGCTGCATGTGCCGGGCTCCTCTCGGTCAGTCCGTGTAGCGGACGGCTTCGGCCAGCAGTGACGTGGCATCCGCACCGGCCACCATGGCCACCTGCCGGAACATGGCGCCGATCTTGTGATTGAGCTCCGGCGCACCGGCGGGCAGCCTGCGGCGCGGGTCGCCGGCCAGCCACAGCGCGGCACAGAGCTCTGCGAGCGGGCGGCCCCTGGCCGGGTCGGTGTACGCACGCGGCGCGTAGTCGTGGGCGAGCTCGCCCGCCAGCCGCTGCGGCGAGGCGTCGGACAGGTGCACGGTGTACATGGGGGCCGCGGTCACGTGGTAGAGCTCGCGCAGCCAGGGCACCAGGTCACCCGCGTTCAGCCCGGTCAGGAAGCGGCTGACGACGGTGTCGAGCTGATTGTTCGCCAGCAGGTGGTAGAGCTCGTCGAGCGGCTGGTGCTGGTCCTTGTGCCACTGCGCGAGGTCGTCGTGCAGCCTGGTCCAGCGGTCCACCGAGCCGCCCGGCACCTCGGCGAGCTCGTCGAGGAGCAGCAGCCGCAGCCAGGGGTGCAGGACCGGCTGTTCGTCGTAGGTGTGGTCGGTCGTGCGGCCGGAATCCGCACGGCGGGTGGGCAGCAGGTAGCCGGAAGGGCCGCGTCCGCCCCGGGTGTGGGCGTCCTCCGGCACCCGCGCCGACAGCCACAACCGGTCCCGCAGCTCCCGCATCAGGGTGTCCCGGGCGTGCTCGGGCCGGTCGTTCAGCAGCCCCGCGTTGACGGCGGCCCTCGGGGTGCGGGCCGCGGCCACGAACGCGGCGGCCTGCCGCTGGTCGGCGGTGAACCCGGACAGCAGCCGCCGGCGGATGACCTCGGCCAGCGACGGGTCGGACTGCGCCCCCTGCGGGTGCGCCTGGAGCAGGCCGCGCAGATCGTCGTCGGTCGGGCCCTCGGCGCGTATGCCCGCCAGGTACCGGTGCAGCGTGCTGACGCTCCAGGGGTGGCCGTACGTCAGCCGGTGGACCAGCGGAGCCGTGCCCCGCAGCACGCGCTGCGCCGGGTGGCCCGTCGCGGCGGGCCTCGCCGCCTCGAACTCGGCCGCCTCCCGCGCCACCTCGGTCTCCGTCAGGTCGCGCAGCAGTACCGGACACCACCAGCTGGGCGGCGGGGCGTCCGGCCGGGGCCGCCAGGCGCCGTACGACAGCTGGCCGGGGGCGAAGATCCGCAGGCCCGTGCCGTTGCCGCTGCCGTCGGCCGACTCGGGCAGGACGCGGGTGGTGGCGCCGGTGGCGACGACGAGCAGCGGGTCGTACGCCCCTCGGGACGCGCGCTCCTGACGGAGGTCCACGAGCAGTTCCAGGAACGGGGTGCCGTGCGGGGAACCGATGTTGTCGAGCAGGACCAGGCAGTGGTAGAGCCTGTCGCCGCCGGCGAAGGCCGCACCGAGGTCGTCGAGGAACGCCTGGCACAGAGTGCGGTCGACGTCCTTCGCGTCCTCCGGGATGCCGCCGTGGTGGAGGTGGTTGAGGTCGATCAGGGCGTCGAAACCCGCCGGCGCGCTGTCGTTCCCGAAGGACTTCAGCGCGCTCTTGAGGAAGGGGTTGAAGGCGGCCGACGACGGGAGCCGCCGGACGCCGCGCAGCAGCAGACCGGCGAGCAACGGCAGGGGGACGGGTATCCCCGAGGGGACCAGACCCAGGGACTCGATGGCCTCCGCGGCGCCCTCCGCCGTCTGGGCGAGTTCGCCGGAGCGGGACGAGTTCAGCGCTTCCTTGAGCTCGCGGCGCGCGACGACGCGGTTGTCGCGGGACAGCGGCGGAATGCTGACCGCGAGCAGCCCGAGCATCAGCCGGGGGAACCGCGGCGCGTGCACGCTGTCGTGCTTGCGGGCGAGCAGGAACGCCAGGTGTCTTGCGGTCTCGTACGGGCGCTGCACACCGCGCGGCCCGAAGTCGACCCGGGCGGTGAGGAACCGCGCACCCTGCCGGGCCAGATGATCGAGCGCATGCGTCTTTCCGCTGCCGGGGCGCCCGAGAAGGACGATCACGGGCAGCGGCCTGGCCGCCTTCCCGCGCTGCCAGCAGTCGCGCACGAATGCGGTGATCTCCGCCTGACCGGCGGGGGGAGTGCTCGAACTCTGGGACATCCGATCTCCCTGGGACAGGAGTGATCGCGGAGGCAGCATCGTTTCACGAACTCACCTGCCCGGCACAGGGAATTGACCTCTTGGCAGCCTCTGCGTCCACTGCTTCGGGTGAGGCGCACGTGACGGCCGGGGCGGGCCTACAGTTCGTGCGCGTACGGCGGTTGCGCACCCGCCCGCGAACAGGTCAGCGCCGCCGCACGGGCGGCGAACCCCAGTACCTCGCGCCAGCCGTCTTCGTTCAGTGCGGCCACCGCGTCGGCGGTCAGCGGGCCGCGTGCGGACAGGGCGTGCAGAAGCGCCGCGTTCACGGTGTCCCCGGCCCCGATGGTGTCGACGACGCCGACCGGGACGCCGGGCACGGAGTGCTCCCCGCCCCGTACGAACGCGGTCAGCCCGGCCGCGCCCCGGGTGACGACGACCGCCGCAGGCCCCGCCGCGAGCCAGCCCTCGACGTCGGACCCCAGCCAGTCGGCGTCCTCCTCGCTCAGCTTCAGCAGCGAGACGTGCGGGAGCCAGCCGCGGAAGCGGGCCCGGTAGGCGGCCGGGTCGGGGATCAGCCCGGCCCTGACGTTCGGGTCGAGCGCGACGAAGGAGCCGCGCGCCGCCTCCCGACGCATCAGCTCCTCGTACGCAGAAGCCCCGGGTTCGAGCACGAGGGAGCAGGTGCCGAACGACAACGCCCGTACGGTGTCCGGAAGGTGGCCCGGCATCTCGAAGAGACGGTCCGCGGTGCCCTGGGCGTAGAAGCCGTACGACGCCGAGCCGTCGGCGCCGATCGAGGTGACGGCGAGCGTGGTCGGCTCCGGGCCGCGCTGGAGCAGGGCGGTGGACACCTTCTCCCGGTGCAGCCGCTCGACGAGCGAGGCGCCGAAGGCGTCGGTCGAGATCCGCGAGCAGAAGGCGACGTCCGCACCGAGCCGGCCGAGCGCCACGGCCGTGTTGTACGGGCCGCCGCCGCGCGCGGGCAGCAGCGGGGCCAGGGCGTCGCCCCCGGCCTGCGGTACGAGGTCGATCAGGGCCTCACCGGCGACGACGATCACGGAAGTGTCCTTTCGGGTACGGCAGCGGGCGGCCGGAGCATAACCGCTCCCGGGCTCCGCCCCCGTACGGCCGTGGCGCGCTACCCCCGCACGGCGAAGTGCCGTACCCCCTCGACCCACGCCCAGGACACCGCGCCCGCCTCGGTCAGCACCTCCAGGTGGGCGTCGATCTCCAGGACCGCCAGCATCCGGTGCTGGTCGGGAAGGTCGTCGAGGCGGCGGAGCCTGCGGGTCCACGGCAGTGCCCGCGCCACCGCGTGCGCGGTGGCCGCCCCCGCCCGCACCTCGCGGAGCACCGCGTCCAGCCGCTCCTCGTGATGGGCGAGGAGCTCGTCGGCACGGGTGTGCACGCTGGTGGTCACCCGGCCGTGCGCGGGCAGCAGGAGGGCGTCGGGCAGCTCCCGTACGAGGCGCAGGGACTGCTGGAAGGAGCGCAGCGGGGACTTCTCCGGTACGCACTCGAAGCCCACGGACGGCGTGATGTGCGGCAGCACGTGGTCGCCCGCGAACAGCAGCCCGGCCGCCGCGTCGCCGAACACCACATGCCCCCGGGTGTGCCCTGGCGTCGCCACCACCGACAGCCGCCGGTCCGTGAGCCGGACCTGTTCGCCGTCGTCGAGCCAGGCGTCCGGCGGGCCGAACGGCATCGCCCACTCCTCGGGCGTGACCGGCCACGCGTCGACCCGGTCCGCCAGATCCCCCGCGCCGCAGGTCCGCAGCTGGGCGGCTGCCCGGAAATGCGGGCCCCGGGTCAGGTCGAGGCCCTCGATGGAGTGCCGCTCGCCGTACCCGATGCGCACCCGGGCGCCCAGGGATTCGCGCAGGGCCAGCGCCTGTGTGTAGTGGTCCCAGTGGGCGTGGGTCACCAGGATCTGGGAGATGTCGCCGAGTCCGTACCCGAGCCCGGACAGTGCCTTGGCGAGGACTTTCTCGGTCTCCGGGCGCGCCCAGCCGGAGTCGATCAGGACCGGTCCTTCGGCGTCCTCGATCACGTAGACGTTGACGGCGGCGAGGGTGTCCAGGGGGAGCGGCAGCGGGATGCGGTGGACGCGGTCGCTCACGGCGTGGGCGCCGGGTTCGGTCCAGTCGTCCGGCTGGTCCGGCAGGGTCATCGGCACGGCTCGCTCCGATTCCATGGCGGTCGCAAGGAGTTCTGAGACTAGCCGCGATCCGGCGAAGTGGGCGGATACCGGGGTGCGTTGAGGGTCACAGGACGCGGGGGTGGACCTGGGGCGGGCCGCGTCACGGTGCACGTCGCCGAGCGGCAGCGCGCGTACGGGGGACACCGGCCGCAGCCGCCGGACCCGCGCGGAGGCCGCCGCAAGGTGTACGTCGGCGCGTCGCCGCGGGACGTACCACCGGGGCCGCGGGAGCGAGGGCCCCGGCACCCGGGTCCGCCATGGGCGCGTCGGCGGCCTCGGCGACGTATCCGGCCGGGAGCACCTCCACCTCGGCGACGACCCGCTCTGCACCGTCCTCGCCGTCCAGCTGAAAGATGCTCTGGACATCTATCGGATCCGCTCCCGCGACTGATCGCTCCGCGCCCCCGATGGCCTACCGTGTGGGCCGTGGAACGGCACCGAGAGAGATCCTCCGACACCCCCCGGACCAGCACCCTCCGGATACGCATGGCCGCGGCAGCACTCGCCGCGGCCGTCTCCGCGTCCGCGGGCAGCTGGGCGTACGTGCGCGCGGGCGGCTCCGCCGGAGACGTGGCCCGTGACCTGGCAGTCGGTCTCGCCTACGCGGGCGGCGGCCTCACCGCCTGGTGGCACCGGCCCGCCAACCGCACCGGACAGCTGATGATCGCCGAGGGCATTACCTGGTTCCTCGGCAACCTCCAGGGCACCGGAGTGCCCGCCCTGTTCGCGCTGGGTGCCTGGTGGGAGGCGCTCAACATGGCCGTCCTCGTCCACCTCGTCCTCTCCTTCCCCGACGGCAGGCTCGGCTCCGCCCTCGCCCGCCGGCTCGTCGGCTTCTCGTACGGCCTGGTCGCCGTCGGCGGTCTGCTGCGCGCCCTGACCTACGACCCCGCCGCCGTCGCCACCGAGGCCACGTACCTGTCCTGCAACGACTGCGGCCCCAACCTGCTGCACGTCCCCGCCCTCACCGACCTCTTCACCCCCGTCGACACCGTCTACCGGATGCTCGGCTGGGTGCTCTCGATCGTGCTCGTCGTCGCGATCGTGCGGCGCTGGCAGCAGGCGTCGGTGGCCCGCCGCCGGGCCCTGCTGCCCGCCTGGATCGCCATCGCGCTCGCCTCCGCCTTCCTCCTGTGGGACCTGCTGCTCCTGCTGCTGCCCACGCCCCCGTCCGGCAGCTTCCAGGAAGCCGTCTTCCTGCTGTCCGACCTCACCCAGGTCGCCGTCCCCGTCGCCTTCCTCGTAGGGCTGCTGCGGATGCGCCTGCAGCGCGCCGAGGTCGGCGACCTCGTCATCGACCTCGGCACCGACCCCGACCAGGACCGGCTGCGCGAAGTACTCGGCCGGGTGCTCGGCGATCCCGGGCTGCGGCTCGGCCTCTGGCAGGAGGAGACGGGCGCCTACACCGACGGGGCGGGCGAGACCGTACGCGGCGAGGGTGCGGGGCGCACCCGCGTCGACTCCTCGCGGGGCACCCCGCTGGCCCTCCTGCACCACGATCCCGCGCTCGACGAGGACCCCGAACTCCTCGAAGCCGTCGGCGCGGCGCTGCGGCTCGCCCTGGAGAACGTATGGCTGCGGACCCAGGCCAAGGAGGTCACGTCGCGGATCGTACGGGCGGCCGACGCCGAGCGGGGACGCCTGGAGCGGGACCTGCACGACGGTGCGCAGGCCCGCCTCGTCTTCGCGCTGATGGCACTGCGCCGCGTCGACAAGGGCCTCGCCGACCACCCCGACCCGTCGCTGCGCCGCTCCGTCGGCGAGGTCGAGGAGAGCCTCACCCTCGCCCTGGAAGAACTGCGCGGCATCGCCCACGGCATCCACCCCGCCGTCCTGACCCGCGAGGGCCTCGGCCCCGCGCTCACCGCCCTCGCCCAGCAGGCCGCCATGCCCGTCGTGGTCGCCGCCGAACCCCGGCGCTACGACCCGGTGGTGGAGTCCACCGCGTACTTCACCGTCTGCGAGGCCCTCGCCAACGCGTCCAAGCACGCCCGGGCCAAGGCCGTCAGCGTCTCCGCCCGGCAGAGCGGGGACCGGCTCGTCGTCGAGACCGTCGACGACGGCATCGGCGGCGCCGACACCTCGCGCGGCAGCGGACTGAGGGGCCTGGCGGACCGGCTGGCCGCCGTGGACGGGATACTGCAGGTGGACTCTCCCGCAGGCGGCGGGACCAGAATCAGGGCGGAGCTGCCGTGCGGGTCATAGTTGCCGAGGACTCGGCGCTCCTGCGACAGGGGATCGTACGACTCCTCACCGACGCGGGCTTCGACGTCGCCGCCGAACTCGGCGAGGCGACGAGGCTGCCCGCACTGGTCGCCGAACACCGCCCGGACGCCGTCCTCCTCGACATCCGGATGCCGCCCACCCACACCGACGAGGGCCTGCGGGCCGCCGCCGGAATCCGGACCCTGTACCCGCGCACGGGCGTCCTGCTGCTGTCCCAGTACGTCGAGACGACCGACACCGTACGGGCCCTGGCCGAGAACCCGCGCGGCTTCGGCTACCTCCTCAAGGAGCGGGTCGCCGACATCGACGAACTCGCCGGCGCGCTCAAACGCGTCGCGGCGGGGGAGAGCGTCCTGGACCCGCAGGTGGTGGCCCGGCTGCTGAACACCCCGCGCCCCCCGGGCCCGCTCGACGAGCTCACCGCCAGAGAACGCGAAGTCCTCTCCCTGATGGCGGAGGGCCGGAGCAACGACGCCATCGCCCGTTCCCTGGTCATCGGTGCGAAGACGGTCGAGACGCACGTCCGCAACATCTTCGCCAAACTGGCGCTGGAGACCGACCTCCACGACCACCGCAGGGTCAGGGCCGTGCTCACCTACCTGAGCCACCGGGGCGCCTGAACCGCACGCCGCCGCAGCCGCCGCCTGTCCGGTACCCCCCCCCGCACCGCGACCGGCCGGCGGCCCGCGCTCCGCGGGCAGCCCCGCCGCCGGGGTCGGCGGCAGGCGCCTTCCTCGCCGCTGGGCGCGGCCCTGGAATCCCGCTGACCTGAATGACAGAAATCTGGCGACGAGTGAGCGGGAACCACTCGGCGAATGATCGATATTGACAACTGGATAGCGCCTCTTTTCCAGCCGAAAATCAGACTTTGCATGGAGGGGGCGAGGAGGGGCATCGCACGAATGACGGCGATACCTTCGAGACGTCTTCGAAATCCAGGGCCCGCCGTCCAGGGCCCGCCCCGGGAAAAGAGTCAGCTCGGTTCGGTAAAAACCTCTAAGGATTCGGCGTGCGGGAAGCCCGGAAAGACCCAGGCAGGCGGGACGCCCTGGGTTTTCTGGCTTTCGTACAGCTGCACCGGGCGCGCTATCTGCGCTATGCGCGCGTCAGGCTGCTGGACGAGGTGGCCTGCCGCGTCGCGGTCGACGTCACGCTGACGCTGCTTGCCGACCGGTGGCCCGAGGTGTTGGAGACCTCCTGTCCCACGGCCGAGGCGTGGGGCGAGCTGCGACACCAGACAGCGCGTGTCGGCCGGGACACGGGGCACCGGAACGAGGCTCTGGAGAGCCTGTACGAATGGCTTCCGAACGCGGCGGCGGACGCAGTGGTGCTGCGGTGTCAGTTGGGGATGCCCGAACGTGAGGCCGCTGATCTCATGGGCGTCGAACCCCCGACGGTGGCGGTGGGCATGCTGGCCGCCAGCAGGAAACTCTCCATAGGCGAGGTGCCCACGTCCCGGCCGGCCTCCCGAAGCTCGGGGGAGATGTTGGTGGTCGCACCTGAATGAGAGGGGCCGCGCCCCCCCTTCCCCCCCTGCGCGTGGACGCGCCGTCGTCACCCTTCTCAGCGGTGGTGCGGTCCGTGCTGCCCTCCTACGATGGGGCTTCGCTCTCTGAGGAGTTCGCGTCGCGAGAGAGGCAGTCTGTGGACGGTAAAAGGCGTGTGGACCTGTCGGTGCCGAGTGCGGCCAGAATGTACGACTGGCTCCTGGGGGGAAGCAACAACTTCGCGGCCGACCAGGCAGCTTGCGAACAGTTGCTGGAGACGGCACCCAGCACGAAAGCACTGGCATTGAACAACCGGTGGTTCCTGCAGCGTGTCGTGCGCACCCTCGCAGCGGACCACGGCATCAAGCAGTTCATCGATTTCGGTTCGGGGCTGCCCACCCAGGACAACGTTCACCAGATCGCTCAGCGGGTCCACAGTGACGCCAGAGTCGTCTACGTCGACAACGATCCGGTGGTGCTCGCGCACGGACGCTCGCTGCTCGACGAGAACGACCGCACCGCCATCGTGTCCAGCGACATGGCGAAGACCGAAGAGATCTTCAACGACGAGGAGTTCAAGCGGCTCATCAATCTCGATGAACCTGTCGCGGCACTCTTCGTCTCCGTACTGCACTGCATTCCCGATGCCGGCGATCCACGCGGTGTGGTGCGTCGCGTGCTGGAGAAACTGCCGCGGGGCAAGAGCTTCGCAGTGATCTGCCAGTTGGTCAGTGACGACGAGCAGCTCCGGAACGAAGTGACGGAGATGATGCGCCGGCAGACCAACGACAACTGGGGCCGCGTGCGCGAAGTGAGCGACGTCGAGGGGTACTTCGAAGGGCTGGAGGTGCAGGAGCCGGGTCTCGTCGACGTGACCGACTGGCGTCCCGACTCCGAGCTCCAGCAGCGCCAGCGGAGCATCGAGTGGACCGAGTTCGGAGGACTGGCCAAACTGCCCTAGCGGGACGGGGCAGTGCCCGTCAGTCCGTGAAGTCCGCGATCGCGGCCAGGAGCATTTCATGGCTCTTGTGCCGCGAGGCCGCCGCTTCTTCGCTCAGGCGCAGCATGAGCTGGTAATAGCGTTCGACTTCGGCTTGCTTCGTGTAATAGGAAGCAGCGTCGTGGGTCTCGACGTAGACCATGTCCTGCGGCCCGCCTGCGGAGAACTTCAGGCAGGTCATCGAACCCACGGCTGTGACGACGCTTCGCTTCAAGGGCACGAAGCGGATGGAAACGTTGGGAATTCTCAGCATGCCGAGCAGCTTGTTCAACTGGCCGCGCATGATCCGGCTGTCTCCGGGGGATCGTGCCAAGACGGACTCGTCCAGGAGGAAAACCGCGCTCGGAGGGTCGGGCTGCTCAAAGAAGCGACGCTGCCGTTCATGCCGTAAAGCGACTCTCTGTTCGACTTGTTCGTTCCCGTTGACCCCGAGGTCGTTGCTGAAGATCTCACGTGCGTACTCCTCCGACTGGAGGAGGCCCGGCATGAGGTTCACCTCGTAGGTCCAGAGGCTGACCGCCGCGGACTCCAGCCCGATGAGGCGATGCGTCCACGATGAGGAGAAATCTTCGTAACGATCGAACCAGGCGGGCTCAAGTGCACGCTTCGTCAGGTGTTCGAGGTGCTGGATCTGAGCAGTGCCGGCTCTGTAGAACGAGGCCAATTCCCGGACGTCGCGAAGATCCGGCGGGCTTTCCGCGCATTCCAGTCGGCTGACCTTGGAGACGGACGCGCTGATCGCCTTGCCCGCGGTGACGAGAGGGATCTTGTGAGCCTTCCGCAGGTTGCGCAGTTCCATGCCCAGGACGACGCCGGCCGCGGTCGGGTTCAGGTCCGTCCGCGTGGCCGGCCGGCGGAACGGTACGGGGCCGTCGGGTTGAGCGGACACGGGGTCTCCCTTCACCTTGAACGAACAGGTTCATGATGACATGTCGGAAACCCGTGTGTCCGCCCGAACTGGCCTCCTAGGAAGCCTGGTTGGTGAAGGTGAGGTGGTCGAACTCGCCGTTCCTGGCGCCGTCCAGGAAGGCGTCCAGCTCCGCCAGGGTGAACACCAGCGCGGGTCCGGCAGGGTCTGTCGAGTTACGCATGGCGACCTTGCCGAGCGGAAGGGACGCCAATTCGATGCACTGGCCGTTCGCGGTGCTCTTCCTGCTCTTCAGCCACGTGGCGTCGATTTCCGTTGCGGGCACCCCGTTGACGAAGTCGTTCATATGCGGCCTCCAGTGAGTCGTTCGGACTTCCTGCCGGCGCTGCCCACAGGACCCCCGAAGATGGCTGGTCGGAAGGCCATGCAATCGCACTGTGCAATTGCATGACTAGGGGAGATCCAGACTCTAGTGGGCCGGGGCGAAGATTTCTGTCCCCCTATGGGGTGGTCGGCCCTGACGGTTCGCCCCACAGGCAGCAGTAGAGGTGTCCCGCAACTCCTGTGCATTCCCGCATGGTTCGGGATCCGACGGGACGTGCCACCGTCGTGGTCCGACACCTGGGGTGAAGTGCTCCGGTGGCCAGAACGGCCCGCGGAGAGAGGCACCAGCAAACCGTTCCGGGATGACGTCTCCCCCGAGACCCCCCGTGCTTCCCCCGTCGTCGCCCCCGGAACGGTGCTGGTGAGAACAACCATAGGCAGCCCGGGCGGGCCTGGCATCAGGGTCAGCCCTGAGATCCGGAATCCGGGCGTCCTGTATGGATCACCGGCTCGCACCGGGCAGTCCCGTCAGGATCACGGCGTCAGGCCGGGCAGCCCTGTCAGGAACGCGGCCTCACGCCGGGCGGCCCAGGTCAGGGCCCCGCGTCGCGCGGGACGTCAGACCGAGCCCATGTCCGCGCTCAGCCACCGCTCGGGGCGCATCGTGAAGACGACCTGCTCGCCGTGCTCCTGCCACGACCAGTCGACGTACCCCTCGACCTTGTCGGCAGGCAGATAGCGGGCGGCCATCTCGGTCAGCTGCTCACGGGTCCCCTTCTCCGAGGAGACGAGGGGCCCTTCCACGGACACGTAGCGGATGGTCGGTTCCGTGACGTCGGCCATGAGCGTGAAGCGGCCGGCGGCCCGGATCAGCTCCGCCTTGCGGGAGTTGATGCCGGTCAGGATCCACAGCTCGCCGTCCGGTGCGTACTGGTACCAGATCGGCACGGTCAGCGGGGCGCGGCCGGGGCCGGCCTCCACGGACAGGGCGCCGATGTGCGGCTCGGCCAGAAAGCGTGCGCGTTCTTCGCGGGAGAGTGCCACGAGGGCTCCTTCGATGCGGGAGTACGGCCAATTGCGGTGTCAACTACATCACATGGCCGGTACCCGGACAGGGGACCTGTCCTCAGTCCTCCGCCATCACGATCACGCTGTCGCCCTCGGCGAACCGCAGCGTCCGCCGCTTGTCCGGGTTGAGGTGGATGCCGAACGACGGCGGTACGGCCGCCTGCGACAGCCGGCGGTAGCCGATCGCCGACTGCCCCTGGCGGCGGGCCGACTCCACCACGGTGTAGAAGTCCGTCTCGCGGCCCAGCAGCACGTAGTCCCGGGCGGGCTTGAGGTAGATCTCGCTGCCCTCCGTCCGGAAGAGGTCGTCGAAGAGCGCGGCCCGGTGGCGGTTCTCCGACACCTGGGTCATCAGCAGGCTGATCAGCCGGTCGCTGACGATGAAGTCGTCGCTCTCACTGATCGGCGCCAGCGCCCGGTTGCGGTCGTCGCTGAGCTCCGCGACCACCGGCAGTCCGTGGGCCAGCCCGGTCGCGATGTGCCGCAGCTGGAGCAGGGTCACCAGGGTGCGGTTGTCGGCGCGCAGCCCCATCGTGCCGTCGGCGTCGTCGCTGAGCACGATCACGTGGTCGTACGCACTGAGGTCCAGGCCCCGCAGCACCTCCGGCTCCGTCACGTCGCCGGTCCGGAAACCGGCCGTCAGCGCGCCCCGCCCCAGGGGCACCGAGGCGACGGTGCCGGCAATCTCGGGCTCCCGGGCGATCACGTCGAGGGTCGAGCCCTTGGCGACGTACTGGTCGAGCTCGGTGATGACCAGGGCGGCCCGCCGGTTCCAGCCCAGCATGAGGGTCCGCTCGGGCTGCGGGACGCGCGGCGCCGGGGTGACGATCGCCGCCGTGTCGATCGCCTCCCGGTGCTCGGAGAGGACCACCGTGCCGTCGTCCCGGGAGATCGCGATGATCTGGTCGCCCGCCCCGATCGAGGTCCCGGACGGCGGGTTGAGGGCGAGCGAGCCGTCGGCCCGCCGCAGACCGATCACCGCGGAGGTGGGGTAGGCCAGGAGCGCGTCGGCGTAGCTGCGGCCCACCAGCTCCGGCTCCTCGGTGAGGTAGAACTCGCTGCCCTCGTAGGTCAGGAGCTCCATGTAGACCACCGACAGGCCGGGCTGCCGACAGGTCTGCACGACGAGCCGGGCGGCGATGTCGTCGATGCTGAGCACGCACGCCCCCGGGCCGGCCGCGAGCCGGGCCGTGTCCCGGTTGCGCACGTCCTGCACGGCGGCCAGTACGAGGTGCGGCATGTCCTGCATGCCCGGGCTCTTGGTGACGGCGAGCAGCGTCTTCACGAGGTCGGCGTCACCGTCCTCGCCGCCCGGCGTCAGCACGATCACCGCCCGGGCCCTCTTCGGGTTGACCCGCTCGATGTCCGTGGGGTCGACCGGGCTTCCGGTACGGCAGATGACCCGGAGGTTGCGGGTGCTCGGCACCCGGGCGCGGATCAGCTCCTCCATCTCGATCTTGTCCTTGGGGGCGAGGATCGCGACCGCCCCCCGGCGCTTGTTGGCATGGGCGTCCACCAACTCCGCGAGGACCGGGTAGATCTGCTCCGACCAGCCCAGGAGCACCGTGTGGTGCTCCTCCAGGACCATGGACCTGCCGCGCCGCAGATCCAGGATCTTGCGGTTGACACCGGCCGCGATCAGTCCGACCAGACAGCTCGCGAAGAACAGCCCCACCAGCGCCAGGAGGACCGACAGCGCCACGAACACGGGCGTTCCGACCGCGCCGCCGCCCAGCTTGAACGCCCAGCTGACGTTCTTCCAGATCTCCAGGGCCTGGTTGTGCAGCGTGGTGGGCCGCCGCCGGTCCGCCCAGACCAGCAGCGCGCTCACCGGGACGACGATCGCCAGGCAGATCATCGAGAGCCAGCCGATCAGGGCCGGGGTGCCGCGGGACATGGTCTTGTCGAACCAGTACCGAAGCCGGGGCCTGACGACAGAGGTGCGGGTCATGCCGCATCTCACCTCCGGTCACACGCAGAAAAGGGGCAGAAAAGTGGAGCATACGGACAAATCATCCGCATTTTCTGATCCTCCACCGGCGGCAGGCCCGCCGCTGCCGACCCCGGAGCGTCATGCGCCCGTTCGGGTGCACCCGGGGCCCTGCGTCAGCAGGTCGCGGTACGGGTGAACCTCCCGGCCGCGGCGAGGTCCTCTTCGATCCGCGCGGCCGTGGCCCGCAGCGCGGGCAGTACCTCGGTGCGGCACTGCGCGGCGGTGCGCCGGCTGCTGTGCATGGCGACGTTGACGGCGGCCACCGCCCGGCCCGCCCGGTCCCGCACCGGCACGGCCACCGACCGCAGCCCCTCCTCCAACTCCCCGTCGGTCATGGCGAACTGCTCCTGCCGTACGCGCTCCAGGAGTGCGCCGAGATCCTCGGTGGAGGTCACCGTGTGCCGGGTCAGCGCACGTGGCTGCGACGCGGCGAGCCGCTCCGCGCGCTCGCCGCCGGGCAGGTCCGCCAGCAGAACCCGGCCCATGGAGGTCGCGTACGCGGGGAACCGGGTGCCCACCGTGATGTTGACGTTCATGACGCGGCTGGTGGCGACCCGCGCCGTGTACTGGATCTCCGTTCCTCTCAGCACGGACAGCGACGTCGAGTCGTGCACCTGCTGTGCCAGCGCGGCCAGGTGCGGCTGGGCGAACTGCGGCAGCGTCAGCCGCGACAGCGGCGGGAAGCCGAGCCCCAGCACCTGCGGAGTCGGCCGGAACAGGCCCGCGTGCACCTCCACGTACCCCAGGTGCGCGAAGGTGATCAGTGCGCGCCGGGCAGTCGCCCTCGCCAGTCCGCACGCCTCGGCCACGCCGGTCAGTGTCAGCGCCGACCTGCCCTCGCCGAACGCGGTCAGTACGGTCAGTCCGCGCGCCAGCGACTCCACGAAACCGGCCCCCAGTTCGTGCTTGGACGCGGTCGTCCAACTCGCCAGCGCCGTCGCCGACTTGACCGGCTGCGCCGCGGGGGCCTCGCGCAGCACGTGCTCCATGTCGGCCACAGCGGTACGCAGCCGGGGCAGCATCGCCTCCCGCAGCGAGGCCGCGCTGTGCCTGCTGGTGTGGCTGACCACGCTCACCGCGCACACCGGCCGCCCGTCGGGGTCCCGTACCGGCAGGGCCAGGGCGACGAGGCCCGGCTCGATCAACTGGTCGTCCAGTGCCCATCCCTGTTTCCCGGCCCGGAGCGTGCGGTCCGCGAAGTGCGCCTCGTCCAGGGCGTCCTGAGTGTCCGTCATGGGTGGTACGGCGTGGAAGCCGAGCCCCTGCGGATCGGCCGCGCGCCGCTCCCGCCAGCGCTCCCACGCGTCCGACTCCCAGTCGGCGGCGAACAGGGCGCCGGGCGCGGTCCGTTCGGCGGGCAGCAGGTCGCCGATGCGGAAGCTGAGCGACATGGCCCGGCGCCGCGTCGACTGGTGGACGAAGCGGATGCCGTCGCGGTCGGGCACCGCCAGGGACACCGACTCGTCGAGCGCGTCCGCGAGGAGCTCCGCGTGCGGGCCGAGCAGGTCGGGCAGCCGGATCGCGGCGAGGTAGGCGTTGCCCAGCTCCATCAGGCGCGGGGTCAGCGCGGCGTCCCGGCCGTCCAGCCGGAGGTGCCCCATCCGGGCCAGGGTCCGGGTGATGCGGTCGACGGTGGAGCGGGCCAGGCCGGTGGACCGTACGAGATCGCCGAGACTCAGCCGGCCGCCCGCGTCGGTGAGCCGGCGCAGCACGTCGAGGCCGCGCAGCAGGGGGCCGACGGCTTCGGCGGGAACGGCGTTCGTGTCTGACATCCACTCTCCAAGGCTGAACTCAAGACAAATCTATCCGGGCGGCGACCGGGCATTGACAGGCCGGAACGGCCGAAGCAGACTCTGGACGAGTCAAGTGTGAACTCTAGTTCATCAGGCGAACAGCCTGGGGTCAGGAATTCCTTCATGGACAAGGTCAGGGCCACTGCCGCCGAAGCAGTCGCCGACATCCCCGCCGGAGCATCCGTCGCGGTCGGCGGCTTCGGACTCAGCGGCGTACCGAACGTGCTGATCCAGGCGCTCCACGAGTCGGGGCCCGACCGCCTGAGCGTGGTCTCCAACAACTGCGGTGTGGACGGCGGAGGCCTCGGCATCCTGCTCGCCGCAGGCCGCATCGTCCGCGTCACCGGCTCGTACGTGGGCGAGAACAAGGAGTTCGCGCGCCAGTACCTGGGCGGCGAGCTGGAGGTCGAGCTGATCCCGCAGGGCACCCTCGCGGAGCGGCTGCGCGCGGGCGGCGCGGGAATCCCGGCGTTCTACACCCCTGCGGGCGTCGGCACCCAGGTCGCCGACGGCGGGCTGCCGTGGCGCTACGGAGCGGACGGCTCGGTCGTGGTGCCTTCCCCGCCGAAGGAGGTGCGGGTCTTCGACGGGCAGGAGTACGTGATGGAGCGCGGCATCTCCACCGACTTCGCGCTCGTACGGGCCGCGAAGGGCGACCGGCACGGCAACCTCGTCCTCCACCGCTCGGCCCGCAACTTCAACCCGCTGTCCGCGATGGCGGGGCGCGTGACGATCGCCGAGGTCGAGGAGCTCGTCGAACCGGGCGAACTGGACCCGGACGCGGTGCACGTGCCGGGCGTCTTCGTGCAGCGCGTGGTGGCCCTGACCCCGGCCCAGGCCGCCGACAAACAGATCGAACGGCGCACGGTCTCCGCGCCCCCGGCACGAAGGACGGTAGGCAACTGATGGCCTGGACCCGGACGGAAATGGCCGCGCGCGCGGCGGCGGAACTGACCGACGGCAGCTATGTGAACCTCGGCATCGGCCTGCCGACCCTCGTCCCCAACCACCTCCCCGCCGACGTCGACGTGGTCCTCCACTCCGAGAACGGGCTGCTCGGTGTCGGCCCGTACCCGACCGAGGACGAGGTCGACCCGGACCTGATCAACGCGGGCAAGGAGACAGTCACCGTCCTCCCCGGCGCCTCCTTCTTCGACTCCGCGCTCTCCTTCGGCATGATCCGCGGCGGGCACATCGACACGGCGATCCTCGGCGCCATGCAGGTCTCGGCGACCGGTGACCTCGCCAACTGGTCCGTCCCCGGCAAGATGATCAAGGGTATGGGCGGTGCCATGGACCTCGTCCACGGCGCCCGCCGCGTCATCGTCCTCACCGACCACACCGCCAAGGACGGCACTCCCAAGATCGTGGGGGAGTGCACCCTGCCGCTCACCGGCAAGGGATGCGTGCACCGCATCATCACCGACCTCGGCGTACTGGACGTGACCGACGCCGGGCTCGTGCTCGTCGAGACCGCGCCCGGTGTGAGCGCCGAAGAGCTGATCGCCAGGACGGGCGCGCCCGTCGCCCTCGGGGAGGTGGTGGGCCGATGACGACGCTCCGTGACGTGTACGTGGTGGATGCCGTCCGTACGCCCGTAGGGAAGTACGGGGGAGCACTCGCGGGTGTGAGACCCGACGACCTGGCCGCCACCGTGCTGCGCCAACTGGTCGACCGCAGCCCCGAGTTGGACCCGTCCCGGATCGACGACGTGTTCTTCGGCAACGCCAACGGCGCCGGCGAGGAGAACCGGGACGTCGCCCGCATGGCCGTGCTGCTCGCCGGTCTGCCGGTGTCGGTGCCCGGCGTCACCGTCAACCGGCTCTGCGGCTCCGGCATGGAGGCCGTCATCCAGGCGGCCCGCGCCATCGCCGTCGGAGACGCGGCGATCGCCGTCGCGGGCGGCGTCGAGTCGATGAGCCGCGCCCCCTGGGTGCTGCCCAAGCCCGAGCGGGCCTTCCCCGCGGCACACCAGCAGATGTACTCCACCACCCTCGGCTGGCGGATGACCAACCCCCGCATGCCCGAGGAGTGGACGGTGGCCCTCGGCGAGGGCGCCGAACTCGTCGCCGGGCGGTACGGAATCGGCCGCGAGGCCCAGGACGACTTCGCCCTGACGAGCCATCAGAAAGCCGCTGCCGCCTGGCAGGAGGGCCTGTACGACGGCGAGGTCGTCCCGGTCGACGGCGTCGACCTCGCCCGCGACGAATGCATCCGGGAGTCCTCCACCATCGAGGCGCTGGCCGGGCTCAAGCCGGTCTTCCGTGCGGACGGCACCGTCACCGCCGGGAACTCCTCCCCGCTGAGTGACGGCGCCGCCGCCCTGCTCCTCGTCGACGAGGACGGCCTGCGCGCCACCGGCCGCGAACCCCTCGCCAGGATCAGCTCCTGCGCCGTGACCGGCATCGAACCGCAGTACTTCGGCGCGGGCCCCGTCGAGGCCGTGCACCGTGCCCTGAAGAAGGCCGGACGCGGGCCGGACGAGCTGAGCGTCGTCGAACTCAACGAAGCCTTTGCCGCCCAGGCCCTCGCCTGCCTGTCGCAATGGCCCGGCCTCGACCCCGCCGTCGTCAACCCGCGCGGCGGCGCCCTCGCCGTCGGCCACCCCCTCGGCGCGTCCGGCGCCCGCATCACCGGAGCCGTCGCCCACCAGCTCGCCGCGGCGGGCTCCGGCACCGGCCTCGCCACCCTGTGCATCGGCGTCGGCCAGGGCCTCGCACTCGTACTGGAGAGGTAGTCAACCACCCATGCCCATAACAGAGCTGACGCAGAATCAGATCAGTGCGGAGATCGCGGCGGCGCACGAAGCCGTCGTCAAGGAGGTCGCGGGCGGCGCCCCCGCCCCGCACCACCCGGCGCGCGACTTCACCCCGTACCGCAGCAGCGTGCTGCGCCACCCGCAGCGGCCCCTCGTCGCGCTCGGCAGCGCCGCCGACCCGGAGGCCGCCGAGCTGTACGGTCCCGTCTTCGGAGTCACCGACATCACCGACCTCGACTCCGACCTCACCCGCCAGCACCAGGGGGAGCCGCTCGGCGAGCGCATCACCGTCAGCGGGCGCGTCCTCGACCGCGGCGGACGCCCCGTGCGCGGCCAGCTCGTCGAGCTGTGGCAGGCCAACGCCTCCGGCCGCTACGCCCACCAGCGCGACCAGCACCCCGCCCCGCTCGACCCCCACTTCACCGGTGTCGGACGGTGTCTGACGGACGATCAGGGCGGCTACGCCTTCACCACCGTCAAGCCGGGTGCGTACCCGTGGCGCAACCACCTCAATGCCTGGCGGCCCGCCCACCTCCACTTCTCCCTCTTCGGCACCGCCTTCACCCAGCGCCTGGTCACCCAGATGTACTTCCCGGGCGACCCGCTCTTCCCCTACGACCCGATCCTCCAGTCGGTCACCGACCGGGCCGCCAGGGAGCGCCTCGTCGCCACCTACGACCACGCGCTCTCCCGCCCCGAGTTCTCGCTCGGCTACCGCTGGGACATCGTCCTGGACGGCCCCGCCGCCACGCTGCCCGACCCCGAGGAGAACCCCTGATGGCTGCCGCCCCTGTGCTTTCCCCGACCCCGTCCCAGACCGTCGGCCCGTTCTACGGATACGCGCTGCCCTTCGCGGGCGGCGGCGACATCGTCCCGGCGGGGCACCCGGACACCGTCACCGTGCACGGCCACGTACGCGACGGAAACGGGGCGCCGGTCCCGGACGCGATCGTCGAAACCTGGCAGGCGGCCCCCGACGGCTCCCTCGCAGGACGGCCGGGCTCGCTCCGCCGCGACCCGGTGACCGGGGGCTTCCTCGGCCGCAACGGTGTCGACTTCACCGGCTTCGGCCGGGTCGCCACGGACGCGGACGGCCACTGGGCGGTCCGTACGCTGGCCCCGCCGGCCCGACTTCCGTACCTCGCGGTCTGTGTCTTCGCACGCGGCCTGATGCACCACCTCTACACGCGCGCGTACTTCACGGACGACGTACGGGAAGGGCCGCTCGCCGAGCTGCCAGGGCCCCGCCGGAGCACGCTGCTCGCGGTGCCCGAGGCGGACGGCGTACGGCGCTTCGACATCTGCCTCCAGGGGGAGCGGGAGACGGTGTTCCTTGACTTCCGCTGACCGTCCTGCATCCCGCCCCGCCTCCCACTCCGCTGCCGCTTCCGGTGACCTCTTCTCGCCGGGTGCGGTCGGCGGTGCGGCCGAGGCCGCGACCGGGGACACGGCGTTCCTCCAGGCACTGCTCGACGCCGAAGCCGCACTGACCCGGGCACAGGCCCGGACCGGCGCGGCCCCGGCGAGCGCCGCGAGAGCGGTGACCGCGGAGGCCGACGCGTCCCGCTACGACGCGCGAGACCTGGCGCTGAGGGCCAGGACGGGCGGCAATCCGGTGATCCCCCTGATCGCCGACCTGACAGCCAGGGTCGCTCAACTCTCGCCCCGTGACGCCGAGTTCGTGCACCGGGGAGCGACCAGCCAGGACATCCTCGACACGGCCCTGATGCTGATGGCATCGCGCACGCTCACGCCCGTCCTCACCGACCTGTCCCGCACCGCCACGGCACTGGCCGCGCTCGCCGCGCAGCACCGCTCCACCCCCATGCCGGGGCGCACGCTCACCCAGCACGCCGTGCCGACCACCTTCGGCCTGAAGGCGGCGGGCTGGCGGTCCCTGGTGCTGGACGCGCACGACCGGCTGGCAGCGGTACGCGACACCCTCCCGGCCCAACTGGGCGGCGCCGCAGGCACCTTGGCCGCATTCGGCGCGTACGCCCCGCAGGGCGCGGACCCGCTCGGCCTGCCCGCGGCCTACGCGTCCGAACTCGGCCTGGCCGCCCCCCGACTGCCCTGGCACACCCTGCGCACCCCGGTCGCCGACCTGGCGGGCGCACTCGCCTTCAGCGCGGGCGCGCTCGGCAAGATCGCCGCCGATGTGCTGGTCCTCTCCCGCACCGAGGTCGGCGAACTCGCGGAAGGCGCAGGCGGCGGCTCCTCCGCCATGCCGCACAAGAGCAACCCGGTCCGCGCCACCCTGATCGCCGCCACGGCACGCCAGGTCCCGGCTCTCGCAGGAGTGTTGTACGGCTCCCTCGCCGCCGAGGACGAGCGTCCCGCCGGTGCCTGGCACGCGGAATGGCAGCCGCTGCGCGACGCGCTGCGTCTGACGGGCGGCGCAGCCCGCGACGCGGCGGAACTCGTCGCAGGTCTGACGGTCCACCCGGACCGGATGCGCACCCATCTGGACCGCACCGGCGGCCTGATCGTCTCCGAACGCCTCGGCGCCGCCCTCACGCCGCTGCTCGGCCGGGCAGCGGCCAAGCAGGCCCTGGCCCGGGCCACCCGGCAGGCGACCGAGGAAGGCATGGACCTGGCAGCGGCCCTCGCCCGCGATCCGGAGGTGCTGGCGGTGTGGGCAGCGCCTGCGTCTGGGGACGATCCCGACACGCGCCACGCGCCCGGAAACACCGGGCGGGACGATGCCGGCGGGCCGGGAGGGGAGACCCCTCGCGGCGGGCCCCCCGGGCCCTGCGCAGTCGCTGACTCAGTCAGTGACGCGCGGATCGGCGGCACCGAGAGGGATGGGGGTGCCCGTGGTTCCGAGAGGGTCGGTGGTGCTGGTGGTGCCGAGAGTGCTGGTGGTGCCGGAGATGCTGGTGGTGCCGAGAGGGTCGGGGGTGCCGACGGTGCCGAGGAGGCCGACCTGGCAGCCCGTTCAGGTGCGGGTGAGGGGCCCGCGGCAGACTTCGGCTCCTCCCCGGGTACTGGACCTGGGTCGATCTCCGGCCCGGCTCCCGGTGCTGGACCTGGGTCGATCTCCGGCCCGGCTCCCGGTGCTGGACCTGGGTCGATCTCCGGCCCGGCCCCCGGCGCTCAGCCCGCAGCGGTCGTCCGCCCCGGCCCTGAGCGCGGCCGTGCAGCGCGTGACGTGCTCGCCGTGCTGCTCGACCTCACCGACCCCACGCGCTACCTGGGCTCCGCCCCCGCCCTCGTCGACCGCGCACTCACGCGTCAGCCCCACGACCCCCGTACTCCCGGTCAGGACCCCCGATGAATCAACCTCTCCTCCACCACCGCGTCGACGGCCCCGCAGGTGCGCCGCCCCTCCTCCTCGGGCCTTCCCTCGGTACTTCCCTTTCCGTCTGGGGCCCCCAAGTGCCCGCCCTGGCACGTCGGTTCAGGGTCGTACGGTGGGACCTTCCCGGGCACGGCGGCTCCGCCGCGCAGCTCGTCGAGGCCGGGGCCAGCGTGGGTGATCTCGGACGGCTCGTGCTCGCGCTGGCCGACTCGCTGGGCGTCGAGCGGTTCTCGTACGCGGGGATCTCGCTCGGCGGCGCGGTGGGCGCCTGGCTCGCCGTGCACCATCCCGCGCGCGTCGAACGGCTGGCCCTCGTCTGCTCGTCGGCGCGCTTCGGTACGCCGCAGATGTGGCACGAGCGCGCCGAATCGGTGCGCCGCGAGGGTGTTGAGCCGCTTGCGGCTTCCGCGCCCGCGCGCTGGTTCACCCCCGGATTCGACGGGCCTGCCGTGACGGACCTGGTCGCCGTGCAACGAGCCGTCGACCCGGCCGCGTACGCCGCCTGCTGCGACGCGCTCGCCGCCTTCGACCTGCGCGACGACGTCGGCAGGATCACCGCCCCGACCCTCGTCGTCGCCGGACGCGCGGACACCGCGACCCCGCCCGTCGACGCCCGCCTCCTCGCCGACTCGATCCCCGACGCCGGACTCGTCGAGATCCCGCACGCCGCCCACCTCGCGGGGGTGGAGCAGCCCGGCGCCGTACTCACCGCCCTCCAAGGGCACTTCGGCAGCGGAGCCGGCCCCGGTGGGCGCACCGCGGGCGCCGCCCACGCCGATGGCACGGCCGTGCGCCGCGCCGTCCTCGGCGACGCCCACGTGGACCGCTCCCTCGCCACCACCACCCCCTTCACCGCCCGCTTCCAGGACTTCATCACCCGCTATGCCTGGGGCGAGATCTGGACCGGCAACGCCCTCGACCGCCGCACCCGCAGCTGCGTCACCCTCACCGCGCTCGTCGCAGGCGGCCACCACGACGAACTGGCCCTGCACGTCGGGGCAGCGGTGCGCAACGGGCTCAGCCACGAGGAGATCGGCGAAGTGCTCCTGCAGTCCGCCGTCTACTGCGGCGTACCCGCCGCCAACGCCGCCTTCGGCATCGCCCAGCGAGTCCTGAACGACATGGAAACGGACAACTGATCCCATGCACACCACAGTTGGCATCATCGGAGGCGGCCCGGCCGGCCTTCTCCTCGCCCGCCTCCTCCACAACGCCGGCATCGACAGCGTCGTCCTGGAAAGCCGCGACCGCGCCTACGTCGAGCGGCGCCAGCGCGCCGGAATCCTCGAACAGGGCACCGTCGACATCCTCCGCGCCGCCGGAGCCGGCGCCCGCATGGACGTCGAGGGCATGCCGCACGACGGCATCGAGCTCCGCTTCGACGGCCGCGCCCACCGCCTCGACCTCCCCGCCCTCACCGGCGGTCGCAGCGTCATGGTGTACGCCCAGACCGAGGTGGTGAAGGACCTGATAGCCCTTCACGCGACCGACGGCGGGCCGCTGCTGTTCGAGGCGAAGGTCACCGCCGTCGAGGGCGCCGACACCGACCGGCCCACCGTCCGCTACGTCCACGAGGGTGAGGAGAAGACCCTCACCTGCGACTACGTCGTCGGCTGCGACGGCTTCCACGGCGTCACCAGGACCGCCGTCCCGGAGTCCGCCCGCACGACGTACGAGCGCACCTACCCGTACTCCTGGCTCGGCATCCTCGCCGACGCGCGCCCCGTCTACGACGAGCTGATCTACGCCCACCACGACCGCGGCTTCGCCCTCGCCAGCATGCGCTCGCCCACCGTCAGCCGCCTCTACCTCCAGGTCCCGGGCGGCACCGACCCCGCCGACTGGTCCGACGAGGAGATCTGGGACGAGCTGGACGCACGCTTCGCGACGACCGCCGACCCGGGATGGAAGCTGGAGCGCGGCACCATCACCGCCAAGTCCGTACTCCCGATGCGGAGTTGCGTCACGGAGCCGATGCGGTACGGGCGCGTGTTCCTCGCCGGGGACGCCGCCCACATCGTCCCGCCGACCGGAGCGAAGGGCCTCAACCTGGCCGCCGCCGACGTCGCCCGGCTCGCCGAGGCGTTCGCCCTGCTGCACACGGACGGCACGACCGACCTCCTCGACGCGTACTCGGACGCGGCACTGCGCCGGGTCTGGCGCGCCGAGCACTTCTCGTACTTCATGACGACGACGCTGCACACGGACCCCGGGCAGTCCGCGTTCCAGACCCGGCTCCAGATCTCCCAGCTCGACCGCATCGCCTCCTCGGAGCACGCCGCGGCCGAACTCGCGCAGAACTACGCGGGGTTGCCCTTCACGGGCTGAGCCGGGGCAGCAGTATCTGCGGAGGGCGGTGCCGCATGCCGCCGCCCTCCGCACCTCACCGCCAGGGGTACGAGCGCGATGGCCACCGCACCGAGCAGCCCGGCCAGCGCGAACGAGGTGAACCCCCAGCTCTGGTTGCCGCTCGACGCCAGCGTCCCGCCCAGCCATGGCCCGAACACCGCGCCCGTGCGGCCGACCCCGGTCACCCAGCCGAGCCCGGCGGCCCGCTCGCTGTCCCGGTACACCGTGTTGCTCGCCGCGTACACCATCACCTGCGCGCTGAACAGCCACACACCGGTGACCGCCACGACGACGTACGTCAGCCCCAGCGACAGGTGCGACTTCAGCAGCAGCGCGCCGACGGCCGTCAGCACGAACCAGATCGCGGACACCCGCACCGCCCCGAAGCGGTCCGCGGTGCGGCCCGCGATCAGCATGCCGACGATGCCGCCCGCGTTGATGACCAGCAGGAAGCTCACCGACGACGTCATGCCGTACCCCGACGCGCGCATCATCTGCGGAAGCCAGGTGGACACCCCGTACACGAGCAGCAGCCCGCAGAACGACGCCAGCCACAACAGCGGCGTCGCCCACCGCGACTCCGGCCGGAACAGCGCCAGTACGGCGGCCAGCCGGCCCCTCGCCCCGGCGGCCGGAGCCTCCAGTGCCGTCGGGCGCACCAGTCCGTACCGGGCGGCGACCGCGTCCGCCCGTGCCCGGTCGCCGCGCGCGAGCAGCACGCCGGGCGACTCCGGCATCAGCCTCAGCAGCAGCGGTACGGCGATCACGGCGGGCAGCACGCCGGCCCAGAACACCCAGCGCCGGCCCGCCGCAGGGGCCAGCGTCAGCCCGAGCGCCGTGGCGACCATGCCGTCCGACCCGGCCCCGTGGGGATGCCGGGCGGGCGGACGGGACGGGGATCGCTGGGGGCGGCGGTCACCCCAGCAGCCGCAGCTCCGTCGCCGCCCGTCCGACCCGCACCGTCTGACCCCAGGTCAGTTCCAGTGCGTCCGCCTCCATTCCGTCGCCGAAGGCGACCAGCCGGTCCGACTCCACCGTCAGCCGAAGCCGCTCGTCACCGGACAGGACGCCCTCCACCAGGGACGTACCGGTCGCGGGTGACGGCCATGCCTCCCGTACGAACCACACCAGCCGGCGGTCCGTCGGGTCCGGCAGCCGCAGTGCGGACCCGCGCTCCAGCCACAGCGAGCGCAGCCACCCGGTGGCCCCGGTCCCGGTGCCGATCAGGACGCCGGACGACGCCTGCGGCTCGATGGTGGCCCGCTCCCGGTCCTGACCGATGCGGTAGCGGGCCGTCTGGTGGCCGGGCGGGCCGAGGTAGATCTCGTTGAGGGCGAGCAGCCGCTGCGTGTCGTCGGCGACGGCCTCCACCATGGTCAGTGAGTCGGCGGCCCCGCCGTTCACCGCCGACCGCAACAGCTTCGCCGCGTCCGCCGCCCGGTGCCGCACCAGTACGCCGGGGTTCCGTCCGGGATCCGTGTCGATTCCCAACACTGCCTGCCCGTCGAGGTACTTGGCGGTGTTCGCGACGAGACCGTCCTGCCCGACCACCACCACGACGTCCTCCGGGCCGAACAGGAACCGGTCCAGGTCCGCCCGCTCCACCCGGGCCTGCCGCCATTGCAGCGGCACCGCGCCCGCCACCTCGGCGAGCGCCCGCCGGGTCCGCTCGTGACGCTCCTGTGCCTCCCGGACGCTGCGACCGCGCGAGCCGAGGAAGAACTCGGCCTGGCCGCGCGTACCGTGCCGGGCGAGCAACTCCTCGTACTCACTGGTGCGGTGGACGAGCACGGCGCGCGGCGCGAGACTCACGACGCG
>NZ_JBSGZD010000032.1:0-18781 GCF_053610825.1 Streptomyces sp. NPDC054863
GGCCGGAGTGGCGGAGGCCGGAGCGGCGGGCGCCTGGGCGCCGGTGGCCTGAGTGGCGGAGATCCGGGCGCCGGGGGCCTGGGCGCCGGAGATCTGAGCGCCGGGCGCCTGAGCGCCGGGCTCCCGGGCAGGGGTGCTCTCGCGGGTTCCCGCTCCCGTCGCGTTCCCCCTCGCCACCGGAAGGGCGGTCGGTGCGCCCAGTCGTTGCAGCGCGTCCAGCAGCCGCTCCAACCGCTCGGCGTACGCGTGCTCGCGCGCCAGCACCCCCGATACCCAGGCGAGTTCGGACCGCAGCGGGTCCGCCCAGCCGCGGTCCGTCAGGGGGCGGAAGGTGTGCAGCGCGCTGCCGATCCGCCGTGCCGAACGCCGCATGTCGAGCGTGGAGCGCGCGGAGCGGTCCTGGTCGGTGGCGTCCGAGCTCTCCCGGTGGCGGCGCAGCGCCCGAAGGAACTCGGCGGCCTGTGCGTGCAGGTAGGAGGCGAGGAGGTCGCCCTCCGCCTTCATGAGAGGGGTGCCCTCCGTCCTCGTAAGAGATCCGGGGTGGTGGTGTGTCGTGAGTGGCTCATGGCGTGGCACGTCGGCGCCTCCGGGCGTCGATCAGCATTTCCTGTACGTGGCGCAAGGGGTGTCCGTCCGCATCCGTGGAGTGGCGGGTCCAGTTGCCGTCCGGGCCGAGGTGCCAGGAGGCCGTGGCGTCCGACATGCCGGTCTCCAGCATGCGGCTCAGTGCCGCGCGGTGCGCCGGGTCGGTGACCCGTACCAGCGCCTCTATGCGGCGGTCGAGATTGCGGTGCATCATGTCGGCGCTGCCGAACCAGACTTCGGGTTCGCCGCCGTTTCCGAAGGAGAAGACCCGGGAGTGTTCGAGGAAGCGGCCCAGGATCGAGCGGACCCGGATGTTCTCGGAGAGGCCGGGGACACCGGGGCGTACGGCGCAGATCCCGCGCACCCAGACGTCCACCGGCACACCGGCCTGGGCGGCCCGGTAGAGCGAGTCGATGACCGCCTCGTCGACCATCGAGTTGACCTTGATGCGGACGTACGCGGGGCGCCCCGCCAGATGGTGGGTCACCTCCTTGTTGATCCGTGAGATCAGGCCGTCGCGAAGGGACTTGGGGGCGACGAGCAGCCGGCGGTAGGTCTCGCGGCGCGAGTATCCGGAGAGCCGGTTGAAGAGGTCGGAGAGGTCGGCGCCGACCTGCGGGTCGGTGGTCAGCAGGCCCAGGTCCTCGTACAGCCGGGCCGTCTTGGGGTGGTAGTTCCCCGTCCCGACATGGCTGTAGCGGCGCAGCAGCTCGCCCTCCTGGCGCACGACGAGCGACAGCTTGCAGTGCGTCTTCAGCCCGACGAGCCCGTAGACGACGTGGCAGCCCGCCTCCTCCAGCTTCCGCGCCCACTTGATGTTGGCCTGCTCGTCGAAGCGGGCCTTGATCTCGACCAGGACGAGTACCTGCTTGCCGGACTCGGCGGCGTCGATCAGCGCATCCACTATCGGCGAGTCGCCCGAAGTCCGGTACAGCGTCTGCTTGATGGCGAGTACGTCGGGGTCGGCGGCGGCCTGCTCCAGGAAGAGCTGCACGGACGTCGAGAAGGAGTCGTACGGGTGGTGCAGCAGCACGTCGCGCTCGCGCAGGGCCGCGAAGATGTCGGGGGCCGACGCCGACTCGACCTCCGCGAGGTCCCTGTGCGTGCCCGCGATGAAGCGCGGGAACTTCAGCTCGGGGCGGTCGAGGCCCGCTATGCCGAAGAGGCCGGTGAGGTCGAGGGGGCCGGGGAGCGGATACACCTCCGCGTCCGAGACCTTCAACTCCCGTACGAGCAGGTCGAGTACGTACGGATCGATGGACTCCTCGACCTCCAGGCGCACCGGCGGCCCGAACCGCCGCCGCATCAGCTCCTTCTCCAGCGCCTTGAGGAGGTTCTCGGCGTCGTCCTCCTCCACCTCCAGGTCCTCGTTGCGGGTGACGCGGAACATGTGGTGCGCCAGCACCTCCATGCCCGGGAAGAGCTCTTCGAGGTGGGCGGCGATGACGTCTTCGAGGGGTACGTACCGCTCGGGCGAGGCCTCCAGGAAGCGGGAGAGCAGCGGCGGCACCTTCACCCGGGCGAAGTGACGGTGACCGCTGACCGGATTGCGTACGACGACGGCCAGGTTCAGGGACAGGCCGGAGATGTACGGGAAGGGGTGCGCCGGGTCGACGGCCAGCGGCGTCAGCACCGGGAAGATCTGCTGCCGGAAGAGCGTGAAGAGGCGGGCCTGCTCCTTCTCGGTCAGGTCCGGCCAGCGAATGAGGTGCACCCCCTCGTCGGCGAGGGCGGGCGAGACGTCCTGCTGGAAACAGGCGGCGTGCCGGGCCATGAGCTCGCGGGAGCGGGTCCAGATCAGCTCCAGCACCTCGCGGGGCTGCAGCCCGGAGGCGGAGCGCGTCGCCACTCCGGTCGCGATCCGCCGCTTCAGCCCCGCGACGCGCACCATGAAGAACTCGTCGAGGTTGCTGGCGAAGATCGCCAGGAAGTTGGCCCGTTCGAGGAGGGGCGTCGCGGGATCCTCGGCCAGTTCGAGGACCCGCTCGTTGAAGGCGAGCCAGCTGCGCTCGCGGTCGAGGAAGCGGCCCTGGGGCAGGGGCACGCGGGTCCCGTCGCCGTACTCGTCCTCGCTGCCCCCTTCCCCCTCCGCGCCGCTGCTCTCCATGTACGTGTCGAGGTCCGAGTCGAGGTCGGGGTCCAGTCCGTGGTCGGAGGCGGCTGCGAGGATGCGCGTGCGGTGCGAGGCAATGGAGCCGACGGAGGGCTGTGGCGGCGGGGAGGGCTGCGAGTGCTGCACGGGGACGTCGGTACCGGTACTGGTGCCGGCACCGGTGCTGCCGGTGCTGTCGACACGGCCGGCGCCGTGGGCGCTGCTGCTGGGCTGCGACTGCTGGCTCATGGCCCCATTCTTCCGCGCGGGACCCTCGGCAGGCGCGCCGAAATAGAGGGCGGCGGGCGGAGAGTGCACGGGGGGTCGCATTGAGCGAGGGTCGCAAGCGTGTCTGAATCACGGGTTACGGGGAGGTGGCGTCCGGGGGAGCGGGTGCTTGCGGGCATCCCGGCCCATCCGGGTGCCTTCAGCCCTGTGCGGCACCTTCCAGCCCGTCCGGCGTTTGAGGACGCGCGGCGCAGCCGTGCACCGGGCGCAGCCCGGGACCCCAGCCCCCCACCGGGCGCGGGCCGTGCCGCCCCCCAGCCCCGCGGCGAGCGTTCAGGCGGAGGCGGGGAGGGGCAGCGCCGAAGGCGGCCCGCACCGCCCCCAGCCCCGCGGCGAGCGGCCCAGCTCCCGGCGGCTGCCTACCCGTGCAGCCTCCGCAGCGCCCGGAACGACGCCCACACCGCCACCGCCGCCAGGGCCAGCAGGATCCCCGTCTCCACCGCCTGGAGCGGCCAGAAGTGCGACCCGGGGTGGAAGTCCACGTACCGCTGCGTCGCCCCGCGCCCCGTCATGCAGTCCTGGAAGGTCACCTGCCGGGACTTCTGGACGAGCCGGAAGCACGTCTGGGCATCGAGCCGCTCCCCGGACGCCGTCTGCCAGCCCGCGCCGGTTTCCAGGCTGCCCGTGGCGCCCCTCAGGTTCACCCTGATGTCGGCAGGGGCCAGACGGGTCACGGCGGGCCACAGGTGCCATCGCACGCTGCTGACGGTCAGCATCACCGCGCCCGTGGCGAGGAACGCCGTCCCCATCGCGAGCGCCGTGCGCCGCACCAGCAGGCCGGTCAGCGCGCCGAGCGCGATGCCGAGGACCGTGTACCCGACGACCACCGGGCCCATCGCCTCGTACACCCCGCGTGAGTACCAGACGAAGGCGGACTCGTTCCCCACGAAGGGTGCCCGGCCCAGCCGGAAGACGCCGACCAGCACGCTCGTCGCGAGCACCGCGGCGACCAGCGGCAGCGCGAGCTTCGACGCGAGCCACCGGGCCGGGGACACGGACTGCATCCAGGCGATCTTGTACGTGCCCGACTCCAGCTCGCGGGCGATCATCGGCCCCGCGACGAACGCGCCGACGGCGAGCGGGAGGACGGTGAG
The DNA here is from genome assembly GCF_053610825.1 of Streptomyces sp. NPDC054863. Classification (NCBI taxonomy): domain Bacteria; kingdom Bacillati; phylum Actinomycetota; class Actinomycetes; order Kitasatosporales; family Streptomycetaceae; genus Streptomyces; species Streptomyces sp. NPDC054863. Next base: position 4,060 of record NZ_JBSGZD010000032.1, read on the forward strand.
AAGGACCCCGCCGTACGCGGCGCTGAGCATCAGCAGGCCGTTCACCTCGCCGGAGCCGTACACGTCGGCCCGGGACGGCGCGGCCTGAGCCGCCTCCCACCACCACCGCATGCCGCCCACCGCCACGGCGGCCAGTACGACGGCCACGGTGGCGGCCCACGTCGCGCGCCGGTGCTGCCACAGGACCACGCGGGCGGCGGACACGCGGGTGGCGGGGGCGGGGCCCGCGCCCGGCGGCCGAGGCGTGCTGAGCGAACTCACGAGGCATCTCCCGGCGGGGTGCGCAGGAGCAGGAACGCGAGGGCGACAGCCACGACGGCGCACCCCAACAGCGGTACGGTCAGCGTGAGTTGGTCCCCCCACGTCCCCTGCGGCTGGGAGCGGAGCACCACCAGGGCGAGGGCGAGGACGAGGGCCGCCGCCGTCATCGCCCCGGTCGTGTGCCGCACCACCAGTCCGGACGCCCCGCCGACGGCGACGGCGAAGAGGGTGAGGGCGGGCGGGGCCGTGGCCAGGGCCGGTTCGAAGGCGCCCGCGCCCTCCGCCCGTACCCACCACAGCAGTGCGGACAGCGGGACCGTCAGCCCGAGCAGTGCCCCCGCCGCCACGGCCAGCTTCGCCGTCAGCCAGCGGGCCGGGGTCACCGACTGCGTCCAGGCCATCTTGTACGTGCCCGAGGCCAGCTCGTCCGCGACCATCGGCCCCGCCACCAGCACCCCGCCGAGCAGCGGAAGCGCGATGCGCACCGCGTCGGCCGTGGTGAACGCCCAACTCCGGTCCGCCGCGCCGGGCCCCGCCCACACCAGTGCGCCGACCACCAGCACCACGGCGAGACCTGTCAGCACCACGGCGAGACGCAGCGCCGCCCGGTGCTGGTGCAGCACGTGCCGGTACGGAACGAACCGGCCCGCCGCGACCCCCTTCATGCCCCCCTTCACGCCCCCCGGCACGGCCTGCTGCGGCGCTGTGGCAGGCGCACTCATGACGCGCTGCCCGCGTGCCGCTTGCCCAGCACCCGGAAGGCCACCGTGACCGCGATCGCCGCGACGGCCAGCAGGATGCCCGTCTCGACGAGCTGGATCGGCCAGAAGTGGGACGTGGGGTGGACGTCCGCGAAGTACGTCACCCCGCCCTTGCCCGCCATGCACTGCTCGAACGTCATGCCGACGCCCTCGGGCCCCCAGCACGTCTGGCTGGGGATGCGGGTCCCGGACGAGGTGAGCATGCCCTCCGCGAAGTCCCACACGCCGACGGTGTTCACCACATCGATGGGCTTCTGCGACACGAGGGACTGCACCGGCCACAGCAGTTCCCGCAGCCAGAGCACGAAGGCCGACTGGATGACGACGACGATCAGACCGGTCACCACCATCGCGGGCACCGTCCTGCGCACCAGCAGTCCCACGAGCGTGCCGACGCCGATGCCCAGCGCGCACTGGGCGACCGCGACCGGGCCGAGCATCTCGTACGCGCTGCCGTACCAGCTGAAGGCCATGGCGCCGTGCTCCAGGCTGTTCCTGGCCGAACGGAACGCCAGCACCAGGACGGTCGTCCCGCTCAGCGTCACCGCCGTGGCGAGGGCCAGTTTGGCGGCCAGCCAGCGGGCCGGGGAGAAGGACTGGGTCCACAGCCAGGAGTACGTGCCCGTCTCCAGCTCGCGGGCCACCAGCGGGCCCGCGACGAACGCGCCGACCAGGGCGGGCAGCAGCGCCAGCGGGGTGATGGCGCGGTGGAGCAGAAAGGACAGGCCGGAGTCGGCGCCCTGGGAGACGGAGCCCTTCGGGTCGGTGCCCAGCAGCACGATCAGGAGGCCGGTCACGAGCAGCGCCGACACCAGCACCACGATCGTGAACACCTTGGCCGTGGTGCGGTGCTGGCGTGCGGCGACCCAGTGCGGGCCGCGCAGGGAGGGGAGGATCGTCAGGGCGCTCATGCGGCGGCTCCCGTGGTGGTGCGGGCGGACTTCGAGGCCTTGAGGTCGCGCGGCTCGGCGCTCGGCGTGAGCAGCGAGGGCGCCTCGGGGGAACGCATGTGGGCGAGCAGCAGCTCTTCGAGCGTCGGCTCGATGACCTCCCAGTCACCGTCGATACGGCCCTCGCGCCGTACCAGCGCCGTCATGTGACGGCCGGTCACCTTGGACTCGACGACCGTCAGGTCCGCGTCCAGCTCGGCCACCGGGCCCGACAGCAGGGCGTGTGCGGACAGCAGCTCGTCGGTCTCGCCGCCGAGGCGCACCCGGCCGTTCTCCATCAGGAGCAAGTAGTCGCAGGCGCCTTCGAGTTCGGCCAGGATGTGGGAGGAGATGACGACGGTGGTGCCGCTGTCGCCGGCCTCGGCGAGCAGGTTGCCCATCAGCTGGTGGCGGGCGAGCGGGTCCAGGTCGGCCATCGGCTCGTCGAGGAGCAGCAGGTCGGGCTGCTTGCCGAGGCAGAGGGCGAGGGCGACGCGGGTGCGCTGGCCGCCGGAGAGTTCGCGGACCTTGGAGGAGAGGTCGAGGCCGCCGTCGGCGACGATGCGGGCGGCGCGCTCGCCGTCCCACCGGCCCGGGTTCAGCTCGTGGCCCATGCGCAGCGTCTCGCCGATGGTGAACTGCGGGTAGAGGGGCTTCTCCTGGGCGAGGAAGGCGATGTGCTCACGGGACTCGCCGGGGCCCTTGCCCATCACCCGTACCGCACCCTCGGTGGGCCTCACCAGCCCGGCCAACTGGCCCAACAGCGTTGACTTTCCCGCCCCGTTGGGCCCGACGAGCGCGCAGATCCGGCCCTGCGGCAGCCGGAACGTACAGTCGCGCACCGCCCACTTGCCCGCTCGCCCGTACTTCTTGCCGAGGCCGACGGCCTCGATCGCGGCAGTAGTCGTCATGCCTGCTCCCCTTCGCTCACTTCGCTCGCAAAAACTTCGTCCAGTACGGAAGTGATGAGCGCGGCCACGTCGTCCCGGTCCATCCCGGACGTACGGGCGCGCTTCCCCCACTCCTCCAGCTCGTCGCGCAGCGGCCCCGAATCGGGCTGCTGCACGGCCCCCAGGGACCGGGTCACGAAGGTCCCCATCCCACGCCTGGCCTCCACCAGGCCCTCCCGTTCCAGCTCGCGGTACGCCTTGAGCACGGTGTTCGGGTTGATCGCGGTGGCCTCCACCACCGCACGGGCGGTGGGGAGTTGGTCGCCGGGCTCCAGCAGGCCGAGCCGCAGGGCGTGCTTGGTCTGCTGCACGATCTGGAGGTAGGTGGCGACGCCACTGCGCCGGTCGATGCGGTACTCGACCACTACGCTCACCCCCCTTTCACTAATCAAGTAGTGAAAGGGTGATCCAAAGAAGGGCCGGTGTCAATCGACACCGGCCCTTCGGGTGAATCCGTGGGTGTTCCTCGGGTGTTACGACTCGGTTCGGTACATCAAGTCCGTTTCGTACGTCGTGAAGCCGAGGCGTTCGTAGACCGTCACGGCGGCGATGTTGTCGGCGTCGACGTACAGCGAGGCGGTCGGCAGGCCCTGGGCGGCGAGGTGGCGGAGCCCGGTCGCGGTGAGTGCCTTGCCGAGCCCGCCGCCCTGCGCGCCGGGCGCGATCCCGACGACGTACACCTCGCCGAGCTGCTCGGCGCCGTGCACCTTGGTCCAGTGGAATCCGACGAGCTCCCCGCCCTTTCCGTCCTCCCCGCCCTTCTCTGCGAGGAAGAAGCCCTTCGGGTCGAACCAGTCCTCGCCCTTGCGGTCGTCCAGGTCCCGCTGCGTCAGCGAGCCCTGCTCGGGGTGGTGCGCGAAGGCGGCGGCGTTCACGGCCAGCCACGCCGCGTCGTCCTGCCCGGGGACGAAGGTCCGGACGGTGACGCCCTCGGGATAGACCGGCTCGGGGATGTCCAGCGGGCTCAACGGCCGCCGCAATTGCCGCAGTTCGCGGAACATCGTCAGCCCCAGCACCTGCGCGAGGTGCCGCGCCGCCGACTTCCCGCCGTGCGCCCACACCCGCAGCCGCCGCCCGGAAGCTTCCAGAAGGGCGTCCCCGAGGGCCCGCCCGTGCCCCTTGCCGCGCTTTTCGGGATGGACGACGAGCTCGGCGGCCGGCGCCTCGACGGGATCGGTGTCCTCAAGCTGGGCGTACCCGAGGAGGGTGCCGTCGGAGGGATCGCCGAGCAGGAAGTGCCGTACGCCCTCCCGCCTGCCGCCCCGCAGCTGAAGCCGCCCCTGCTCGGAAACGGCCTGCACGCCGTCGGAGCGGGCGGCGGCGGAGAGAAGTTCCAGTACCTGCGCGGCCTGGTCCTCGGTGAGGACGTCGAGGGTGGTCAGACGGCGGGCGGGGACGGGGAGGGATGCGTCGCTGGTCATGGGGTCGAGGGTACGGGGGGAGGGTCGAACGGTGGGGTCGAACGATCTGTCCAACAACCCGTTGGACAGATCGTTCGACCGTGCTGTTCAGTCGGCGGGTGCTTCGTGACGGAGGACCTTGTCGGCGACTCGTGACAAGTCCTCTGTGCTGGGCAGAAGCTCGCGCATCTGCTGGGGCAGCCCTGCGTAAGTGCTCACAGCCAAGGGCTGGCTGTATCCGCGCAGCGCGTATTCCACTATCGACCGGTCCCGACTCTCAGCGATGAGGATGCCGAGGGTGGGGCCGTCGACCTCCTTGTCACGTAGTCGGTCGTCCACCACGGAGACATAGAAGCCGAGCTGGCCGAAGTGCTCGGGGTGGGCCCTCTTGGTCTTGAGCTCCAGAACGACGTAGCAGTGCAGTCTGCAGTGGTAGAAGAGCAGGTCGATTCGGAACTCTGTGTCGCCCACGACGATGGGGTACTGGCGGCCGACGAAGGCAAAGCCCACACCCAGCTCGGTCAGAAATGTCACCAGGGTCACCTGGCAGGGGCACATCGAAGTTGTTGGCTGCCGCCCCCTTGGCCAGGTGCAGCTTGGTGTGGATCATGGATCCTAGGTAGTTACGGGACCAGCCGTGGGAGACGGAGTGTTGAGCGTAGAAGTCCAGCTCATAAGAGGTCTTGCATTTGTCGAGGAGTAGCTGGACGTGCCCCCAGGGCAATTGCGCAGCAGCTTGCTGCGCAAATTGTTCGACCCATGTTCGAGCCATCTGCTGCATGTACTGAAGGTTGCGAGTGCTGAAGCCTCTCTGGTTCGGGAACTCGGTCCTCAGCTCTGCGGCAATGCGCGCGATGACCTTGGTGCCCCACCGTTCTCGGCCCTGCTTCTTCAGGATGGTTTGCCCGATCTCCCAGTACATGCAGAGCATCTCGGTGTTCACCTTGAGCTGCGCCCGCACATGCGCACCCCGCACGATCGACTTCAGGTCGTCGACCATGTCGTGGAACCCGGGCGGCAGTCCTGACCCCTGAGCCGGTACGGCAACGGCAGCGGCCTCGACCGCGATCTTCTCGTTCACGCGCACAGGCTTGCGTCCCGCATATGCCCTGGCGCGAAATTCGTCCACACTTACCCAAACGGGTGGCATACGTCGCATCCCTGACGTACCGCCAACGGAAACCACCTCGTAACCCGTCACCCCCTGTTGCGCTACGCGCGTTGACTTTAGGCTGCCGAAGCAGCCCCACCTTCACGCTGAACTCACAAGGGGACAGATGTCAGCGAACCCTCGTCCGAACCGCACCGCCCGGCGGTTCCTCGTCGCCGCCGCGGGTCTCACCACCGCCGGCGCCCTCGTCGCCGCGATGCCCGCGTCCGCGAACGGCCACGGCACCAACGGCGGTGGCACCGGAAACGGTCACCACCCGAAGCCTTCCTCCCGCACCGTCGACGTGCAGCTCCTCTCCTTCAACGACCTGCACGGCACCCTGGAGCCCCCGGCCGGTTCCTCGGGCAAGGTCGGCACGGTCGACGCAGGCGGCGTCGAGCACCTGGCGACCAGCCTCCGCAAGGCTCGCGAAGGCAAGAAGTACTCGGTCACGGCCACCGCGGGCGACATGATCGGCGGGAGCCCCATGCTCTCCGGGCTCTTCCACGACGAGCCCACCGTCGAAGCGCTGAACAAGATGAAGCTCGACGTGAGCAGCGTGGGCAATCACGAGTTCGACGAGGGCTCCGCGGAGCTGCTGCGCATCCAGAACGGCGGCTGCCACCCCACCGAGGGCTGCTACGAGAAGGACAAGAAGGGCAAGCCCAAGAAGTTCAAGGGCGCCGACTTCCCGTACCTCTCCGCGAACGTCACCAAGGAGAAGACCGGCAAGCCGCTCCTCAAGCCGTACTCGGTCTGGAAGAAGAACGGCGTCAAGATCGGCTTCATCGGCGTCACGCTGGAGAACACCCCGGGCGTCGTCACGGCCAACGGCGTCAAGGGCCTGAAGTTCCACGACGAGATAGAGACCGTCAACAAGTACGCCAAGGAGCTCGACCGGCAGGGCGTGAAGTCCATCGTCGCGCTCATCCACGAGGGCGGCGCACCCGCCTCCACCGCGTACGACTACAACTGCGACAGTCCGGGCGCCGGTGACGGCATCTCAGGACCGATCACCGACATAGCCAAGGGCATCAGCCCGAAGGTCGACGCGCTGGTCACCGGCCACACCCACCAGTCGTACGTGTGCACCATCCCCGACCCGGCGGGCAACCCACGCCTGGTGACCTCCGCCGCCTCCTTCGGCAAGGTCTACACGGAGACGACCCTCACCTACGACCGCCGTACCAAGGACATCGTCCGCACCACGGCCAAGTCGCCGGCCTCGCGCAACTACATCGTCACGCGTGACCAGCCCGAGCGGGAGACGCTCGGCGCGGACATGCGGAAGCTGATCGAGCGCTGGAACGTCCTCGCCGCCCCCATCGCCAACCGTCCCCAGGGCTACATCTCCGCCGACATCAACGGGCGTGGATCGACGGCGTACGAGAAGCCGCTCGGCGACCTGATCGCCGACGCCCAGCTCTCGGGCCTCGCCCCGGCCGACAAGGGCGGCGCCCAGATAGCCCTCATGAACCCGGGCGGCATCCGCTCCGACCTCGTCTTCAAGGCCTCCGGCGCCGAGGGCGACGGCGTGGTGACCTACGGCGAGGCCTTCACGGTCCAGCCCTTCACCAACCTCATGAATGTCGTCGACCTGACCGGCGCCGACCTCATCGCCGCCCTGAAGCAGCAGGTCAGCGGCGGCAACGAGGCCTCCCCGAAGATCCTCCAGATCTCCAAGGGCCTCACCTACACCCTCGACCTGACCAAGAAGGGCGCCGACCGCGTCGACGCCGCCACGGTCAAGCTGAACGGTGTCGCGCTCGACCCGTCCAAGACCTACCGCGTCGCGATGAACGAGTTCCTCGCGGGCGGCGGCGACAACTTCCCGGCCCTCGGCCTCGGCAAGAACAAGCTCAACGCGGCCTCCGACCTGGACGTCTTCAACGCCTACCTGGCCGCGAACTCCAGCGCCGACAAGCCGATCGCACCGCCGGCGGCGGACCGGATCACGATCGTCAAGTAAGCGTTACTGCTTGTCAGTTGGGGCGGTGCTTCCGGGAATTCCCGGGAACACCGCCCCTTCCGCGTTCACCGCCCCAGCTCAAGGCGCTCGCCGCCCCAGCTCAAGGCGCTCGCCGCCCCGGAAGCCGTCCCGCAGACGCCGGTCGTGCGTGGCGACGACGAGGCTGCCCGGGAAGGTGGCGAGGGCCGCCTCCAGCTCCTCGACGAGGGCGGGGGAGAGGTGGTTCGTCGGCTCGTCGAGGAGCAGGAGGTCGAGCGGACCTGCGGCGAGCAGGCCGGCCAGCTCCAGCTTGCGGTGCTGCCCGGTGGAGAGCGCGGCGACGGGTGAGGACAGGTCCGCCTCCCTGAACAGGCCGTGCGTGAGCAGCAGTTGGGCGTACTCCTCTCCGTACGCGGCCCGTACGGATCGCGTGTCACGGGTGACGGCGTACGGGGTGTTCTGCCGGAGGAAGCCGACCCGGGGCGGCCGTACGACGGTCCCGGAGTCGGGGACGAGGGCCCCTGCCAGGACCGCCAGCAGCGTCGACTTCCCGGCGCCGTTCGGCCCGGTGACGAGCAGGCGGGAGCCGGGGGCGATCGTCAGCGACTCCACCGCGAGTCGCCCGGCGACGCGTACGTCCGACAACTCCACTGCTGTGTCCGGGAGTTGGCCTTCCACGTGTCCGGTGAACCTCAGCGGTTCCGGCGGCGGGGGTACGGGGTTCTCGGCCAGCCTCTCCAGCCGCTCGCGCGCGTTCCTGATCCGGCCCATCGCCCCGTGCGCCCGCGACCTCGCCCGGAAGGCGCCCGCGCCGCTGAAGCCGCGCGGGACCTTGCGGGGGATCGCGGCGAGCGCACCGTTGCCGTTCTCCGCGAGGGCGGACCGGCGGGTGATCTCCTCACGCCACTCGTCGTACGCGTTCGACCAGCGGGCCCGCGCGGCGGCCTTCGCGGTGAGGAAGCCCGCGTAGCCGTTGCCGTACCGGCGTACCGTCCGCAGATCTCCGTCCACCTCAAGCACGGTCGACGTGACCCGCTCCAGGAACGCACGGTCGTGCGTGACGGCGACGACCGTGCCGCGGTGTGCCCGCAGCCTGTCCTCCAGCCACTCGACTCCCTTGTCGTCCAGGTCATTCGTGGGCTCGTCGAGGAGCAGCAGCTCGGGGGCTGCGGCGAGTACGGCGGCGAGTGCGAGCCGTGAGCGCTGGCCGCCGGAGAGGGTGCCGAGCGCCCGGGTGCGGTCGAGGGTCTCGGTCTCCCCGAGGTGGTGCAGCGCGGTGTCGACGAGCCGGTCGGCTTCGTACCCGCCGCGCGCTTCGAACTCTTCGAGGAGGGTGGCGTACGCGTCCAGGTCTGCGGTGGCCTCGGCGGTGTGGATCGCGCGCTCCAGCTCCCGTACGTCCTGGAGCGCGAGGTCGATCGCGTCGCCGACGAGGGCGGTGTCCGGGAGGTCGAGGGTCTGGGTGAGGTGCCCGATGCCGCCGGGGAAGGTGACGGTGAGGGTGCCGTCGTCGGGCTGCTCCTGTCCGGCGAGGAGCCTCAACAGGGTTGATTTCCCTGACCCGTTGTCACCGACGACCCCGACCTTTTCGCCCGGCCGGACGGTGAACGACACCCGGTCGAGGACGGTGCGGTCGCCGTAGCGCTTGGTGATGTCGGCGAGGGTGAGCTGGGAGGTGCCGGTGAGGGGCGCTGCTGGGAACAAGTGGAAGGCCTTCCGTAGGGGGCATCTTCAAGACGAGACGTGCCGTCTTGTTTGATGAAGGTACCGCCCTTTGCTGCTCCCCGCAAGACGCTCCGTCTCGTTGGTTGTCGCGTCCGTCACCGTTACGGGTGATGCTGTGCGATCTCCCGGTGGCCGGATCCGTACGCGGGTTACGTTCGGTCACATCATCCCCATGGAGCGGAGTGACCCTCGTGACGGACCTGGACATGGACGAAGAATCGCCCCGGATGGCCTCGCAGGGGTTCGGGAAGCGCTCGGCCCCCGATCAACTCCCGCCCGCTGAGCAGGACTTCGCGCACCTGCGCAAGCGCGAGGCGATCATTGCCCGCTACCTCGACGGCCTTCCCGAAGGTGCTGCCATCAGCATCGACGTCCTCGCCCGGCAACTGGACGACTACGGCTCCACCGCCATCGGCACGGCCCTCAAGCGTCTGATCGCCGAAGGGCACCTGTATCGGCTCCGGAGGACGGTGAAGGGCCCGACCGGCCGGGCGTTCCTCGTGACGGAGTCCTACTTCAGTCGCACGGCGAGGTCCGAGGAGTGGTGGCAGGAGAAGGTCGCGTCGGTGCCGGCCGCGGTACCGGTGGCCCCGTGGGGGCGGTGGTAGTCCGCTGCGGCCCCGCTGCGGGTCCATCGAACGATGTAGTCGGGGTCGTTCGCCGGAACGAGATTTCACGTGCAGGAGCCTGGGAGTCTTTGTAGGCCCGCGCCGACCACTCTTGTTTCAGGATTGCGAGGACCCCTGTGCCTTCCGTCATACGCACCCGAGTCGCTGTCACCTTGGCCGCCTCGGCACTGGCCGCCACCGGACTGATCGGCTGCGATGCCGTGGACAAGGCGCTCGACTGCGCCCAGGTGGCCACGGACACCTCCATGGCGGTCAAAGACTTCCGGAAGGAGATCTCTGACGGCGTCGAGAGTTCGAAGGCGACGAAGGAGGCACTCGACAAGATCGAGAAGATCCTTGACAAGGTCACCGACAAGAGGACCGACGCCGACATCGACCAGGCGATCAAGGACCTTCAGACAGAAGTCGACAAGGCCCGGAAGACGGCCGAGAAGGGCGACGCGACGTCGGACCTCGGCGGGGTCAAGGACGCGGCGGGCAAGATGTCGAAGGCGTGCACCAACTGAGCAGGTCCCTTGTCCTCACCCGAGAGGGTTCTACCTGACCAGGGTCAGGAAGGTGTTCCAGGCGTGGTCGGTGACGGTGATGACGGGGCTTGCGTCGGCGAGTTTGGTGTCGCGGAACTGGGTGAGGCCGGGGATGTTGTCGGCGACCTCGACGCAGTCGTCATTGTCTCCGCCGCTGTACGAGGACTTGTGCCAGTTCGGTACCTTGCTCAATGGAACCTCTTCAGTGCGTCATGGATTGCCGCAGAGGACGCCTCGGGTGTCAATGCGTGGGCGGCGAGCCGATCATAGACCTTCTGGTAGCGCAGAACCTGGTCCGGTTCCTCGCTGTATCGCCCGGTATCGAAGCCCTCGGAATAGGCACCTCGGACGCCTCCGGGGAAGGTGAGGATGGTCAGCGAACCAAGGATCTGACCTGCTCTGTTGGGGAGAATGCGGATGCAGATGTTGGGCTCTTCCTGAGAGTCCAGAAGCTTCTTGAGCTGGCACTCAGTGGTGGTATGCAAGGCTGCCTCAGCGAGAACCGCCGTCATCCACGGAGGGTCCTCCCGTTCCCAAATGGCGTGGCGTGCCATGCGTTGCTCTACGAAAGAGTCCACGTTCTGCGGGGCGAACGCCTGCCCCGTCTGCATCAACTCACGCGCATAGTCTGGTGTTTGAAGTAGCCCAGGGATCAGGAAGCTGGACGTCTGCAACATCTCCGCGCTCTGCTGTCGCAGCAAGTAGGACTTTGCGTAGTCCCTGACCGTGGCCTGCTCCAGAATCTTGACCAGATTCACCAGCTCATCCGGTCGTAGCCCCAGTGCCAATTCGATCTTCCGCGCCAGATCCGTATCCGGCGGCGTGTCCCCCGTCTCCACCTCCGAGATCCGGGACTGACTTGCGAAGACCCGCCGCGCCAGGAACGTCTGCGACCAGTCCTCGCCCGGAACCTTCGCCCTGGTCTTCGCCAGCCGTGCTTCCTGGACCACATTGCCGATGTACTGCTCGATGTTTTCGCTGGGGTCAGGCTCTCGCATCTTTGGCATATGCCCAGTACCTCGATCGCGCTCCGATAGCGAACTCCTACCGATCGTAACCGTGAGTGGTCAACCTGGATGGAGAACAACGGAGTTCAACCGCGAGAGCTGGAAGAAGAGGCATGACGCACGAGCCCAGAACCCCCACCACACCCCCGCGCGACACCGCCCAGGAGCGGCAGAATCAGACCGCCACCGTCGCCTTCAACGAACTCTTCGCCGCCCTGGCGAAAGCCGGCACCCTCCTCCCGCACCTCACCCTCTGCCTCGACGAGCCCGGAGTCCCGCTCGACCTCGGCCGGCTGAGCGCGGTGGACTGCCTCAACCTGGCCCGGAAGCTCAACTTCCTCCTTGCTCTTGAGGTCGAGATCCAGAAATCACGGGCCATCCTCCTGGGCCACCGGTGGACGGCGGAGCAGAGTTGAGCGCCGAGGACGGGGGTGAGGCGGTCCTGTGCCCCGGATGCCAGAAGATCGTTCTGTGGATGGACGGTACGAGCCGCTGCCCGGCCTGCCGCGCACCGCTGCCGGTGGTCTACCCGCTCCCGCAGCCCGTCGGCCCGACCCCCTCTGACCAGGCCTTACAGCCTTGAGATTCGAGCTCAGAGAATCGAGTCGTTCTTACTCGGAAGAGGCCGGTGGGAACTTACCCACCCACCCGCCCTTTGCGCCCACGCGTCCCCGCGTACGCACGCGGGCGACGCCAACTCGCCTGTTCAGCAAGCCGGGTGACGTTTCGTGACCAGGTGGCGGCAGCGAGTCGCGACCGTGTACGGTCCGTCACAACAGAACGGCCCCTGTGGGTGTTAGAGCACCGCACAGAGGCCTGACCATTTCGATCGTGGAGCCGATCTCATGGCTGTTCAGCAGCTTAGTCGTACCCTCCATGCCCCCGCCCACCCCATGGCCTCCCCCGGCTTCGGGAAGCGCGAGGCTCCGGACCAACAGCCGCGCCGCAAGGGCGATTTCGCACACCTGCCCAGGCGTGAGGCGGCCATCGCGCAGTACATCGACCGGCTGCCCGAGGGTGCCGACATCAGCATCAAGACCCTCGCCCGCGAGATGGCCGACTACGGCCAGTGCGCCCTCGGCACCGCGCTCAACCGCCTCGCCGCCGCCGGGCACCTGATCCGTCGCCGCACCGGGCTCATGGACGACCAGGGCAACGTCCGCTACGTCACCGAGTCCCACTTCAGCCGTACGCCCAGGCCCGCCGCCTGGTGGCACGACGTCTTCACCGACACCGTGCCCTCCTCGGGGTACGACGACCCCGAACCGGGTGTGACCCGAAGCGACGGTCACGAGGGTCGGGGCTTCCGCGCGCTGGCCCGGCTCGGGCGGCGGGAGCCGCAGTTGGCGCTGTCGGAGAGCGAATGTTACGCGCTCGCCGAGACGGCGGGGGAGTGGTTCCGGCGAGGGGCGAGCGAGACCCAACTCGCCTACGCCCTCACGCTGTTGCTGCCCGCCCGGATCACCCACCCCTTCGGCTTCGTACAGTCGCGGCTGTTGTCCAAGCTGCCGCCCGAGCTGCCCCCGGCACCCCTCGGCGTGGCGATGACCGAGTGCGTCGGGTGCGGGGCCGCCGGGCGGCCCGAGGAGCTGCCGGGCGGGTTGTGCCGCCCGTGCCGGAGCGCGCGGCCGGTGCGGTGCGCGGACGGGGAGCGAGGCGGTGGATGCGGGCGGCCCGGCTGCGAGGATCCCGCGTGCGGGCCCTCGCCGAAGGCTGTACGGGGCAAGGCCGCACGCATTCGCAGGGAGATGCGGGTGAGGCGCGAGCGCGAGGGTGGGAGCGGGAGCGGGAGCGGGAGCGGGAGCGGGAGCGGGAGCGCGGCCCCGGCGGGCCGGTCGCGACGGGGGCGTAAACGCCGGTAGGCCCGTGACGGAACGTCGCTCGGCGGTGGTGTCGGCGCCCCGGCCCGACCCTCCCCGCTCCGTCCGATCGCACAGACCTCGGCTCGGCCCTGGTCACCCCCGTACAGTGGCAAGATCCCACATTCCACCCGGGATGCGGGGGCTGTAGATCACTGAGTGGGGGGCCTGACATGGCACTGTTCGGAAACGCGCACACCGTAGACCCGGCGAAGGCGCAGAACGAGTACGCGCGGCTCCTCGGGCACGGTGAGCAGGTGCACGCCGCGTACGTGCTGATACGCGACACCATGCTGTTCACGGACCGTCGGCTGATCATGGTCGACAAGCAGGGGATCACCGGCAAGAAGGTCGAGTACCACTCGGTGCCGTACCGCACCATCACGCACTTCGCCGTGGAGACGGCCGGACACTTCGACCTCGACGCGGAGTTGAAGATCTGGATCTCCGGCAACCCGACGCCGATGCAGAAGACGTTCACGAAGGGCGTCGACATCTACGAGGTCCAGGCGATCCTCACGCAGTTCGTGGCCCGCTGACACGGCGGCGGTGGCTGGTTCTCCCCCTGGGGATGCCAGACGGACGACCGGATGCCTCAGACGCTCGGCTAGTTGTACGAGGCGCAGTAGGCGTACGCGGTGATCGGGAAGGTGGTGGCGGTGGAGTCCATCTGCTGCCAGGACACCTTCCACGAGTTGGTTGCCAGGTCGGCCTTGCTCTGCCAGAACCAGTTGTTGAGAGTCCCGAAGGTGTTGGTCCGGTTGCCGTGGGAGAACCCGCCGCCCACCACCTGTGTACCGCTGGGGCACGTGGCGGTCACGGTGATCTGCCCCGAGGCGGCGGCGGGCAACGTCACCGGGGCGCTCGCCACTTCGGTGATCTTCGGCAGCTTGTTCGGGCCGGGGTCACCCTTCTCGCCCTTCGCACCCGTTGCGCCGGTGTCGCCCTTCAGGCCTGTGTCGCCTTTCGCGCCTGCGGGGCCTGTGGCACCCGCCGCGCCGGTGGCGCCTGGGTCCCCCTTCGGGCCCGTGGGGCCCGCATCACCCTTGGGCCCCGCAGGGCCGGTTGCACCGGTGTCGCCCTTAGCTCCCGCCGGACCGGTGTCGCCCTTCGCGCCTGCGGGGCCCGTGGGACCCACTGCACCGGTGTCGCCCTTCAGGCCTGTGTCGCCTTTCGCGCCGGTGGGACCCGTGGCACCCGCCGCTCCGGTGTCGCCCTTCGGGCCCGCCGGACCGGTGTCGCCCTTGTCGCCCGCAGCGCCCGCCGCGCCGGTGTCGCCTTTCGCGCCGGTGGGACCCGTGGCACCCGCCGCGCCGGTGTCGCCCTTCGGGCCTGAAGGTCCCGCATCACCCTTGGCACCTGCTGGGCCGGCCGCGCCGGTGTCGCCCTTCTCCCCCTTGGCCCCTGTCGGACCGGCCGCACCGGTGTCGCCTTGGGGGCCCGCAGGGCCGGTTGCACCGTCGGTGCCAGGCTCGCCCTTGGCCCCATCTGCGCCTGCCGGACCTGTGTCCCCCTTGGCGCCCTCGGCGCCATCTGCACCCGTCGGCCCCATCGCGCCGGTGTCGCCCTTTGCGCC